>JAFYMQ010000179.1 GCA_017556565.1 Clostridia bacterium
CGCAAAATGATCTACCACGGCGACTTCGGCTGGAAACTGGAAGAACGCTGAAGACAGAGTGCAGAACGCAGAATGACGCCGCGCAGGCGCGTGATCTGCACCTGCGTTAAGGTGTCGGCAAGCCTACGGATTTCGTGCGGACGGGTCTCTGCGCCCGCACGTTTTGCGGACAGTCGGGACGCCTGTCCCTACAACTGCGTCATCCTGAGCGGAGCGCAGCGGAGTCGAACCCGCAGGGCGATGCGCAGCATCGGGATCTGCTTGACTGCGGCATTGCAGGGGCAGCTTGCCGGCAAGAGCAAATATTACAGAGGGGAACAACCATGAATCCATACCTCAAAAATCTCCGCAAGGCAGAATACATCATCACCTATGCCTGCACGGGTGCTTGCCGCCATTGTTCTCAGGGCAATATCGTGCGTGACAGCGCCTGCATAGATGCTTCCCGCGCCGCATCCGCGCTGGATAAGATTGCCGCAAGCTGCAGCTTGCAGACTGTGATGTGCTTTGGCGGTGAGCCGCTGCTTTACCCCGACGGGGTGTACACCATCATCGGCAGGGCAAAGACCCTTGGTATCCCTCACCGTCAGGTCATCACCAACGGCTGCTTTACCCGCGACAAAGCCGAGGCGGTGAGAGTGGCGCGCAGGCTGTTTGACTGCGGCGTCAATGACCTGCGCGTGTCGGCGGATGCTTTTCATCAGCGCACCATCCCCGTAGAATATCCGCTGGAGTTTGCCATCGCCGCAGCTAGAGCCGGAATACCCGTTCAGGTGCAGCCTGCATGGGTGCAAGGTCGCGATGCAGACAATCAATATGACCGCGAAACCCGTCGGATCATGGATATATTTGCAATGTCCGGCATAGCCGAAAATCCGGGCAATATTATCTTCCCCGAGGGCAGCGCAAGAGAATATCTCAGCGAGTTTTTTGCCCAAAATGCTCCCCAAAACCCCTATGAGGACGACCCTTATGACGTGCGATGCCTGTCCTTCGAGCCGTCGGGCAAGGTGCTGAACGGCAACTTTTATAACACCGATATTATGGATATTCTGGCGCAATACCGACCTTGAAAAATCCCCTTCCGCATATTTCGGGAGGGGAGATTTTTGTATCCGACACCGTGGCAAAACCCGCGGGGATGTGGTATAGTATATTTATAAGTATCAAACACCAAAGGAGCTGCCACAAATGCTGACTTTTATCTGCTACCCAAAATGCACCACCTGCCAAAAAGCCCGTGCATGGCTGGATGAGAACAATATCCAATACGTTTTCCGCGACATCAAGCTTGACAACCCCACGTTGAGCGAGCTTAAAGACTGGCACCAAAAGAGCGGCCTTGAGCTGAGCAGGTTTTTCAATACCTCCGGCCTGCTCTACAAATCCATGGAGCTAAAACTGAAGCTGCCCGCCATGACCGATGAGCAAAAGCTTGAGCTGCTGGCATCCGACGGAATGCTGTGCAAGCGCCCGCTGCTTGTTGGCGAGGATTTCGTGCTGGTTGGCTTCAAACAGCCACAGTGGGAAGAAAAACTGAGGTAACCGGCTATGATGATCGAAACCGAAAGGCTGATTCTCCGCCCCTGGCGTGACGGGGATGCCGAGGTGCTCTACAAGTATGCCTCAGACCCTGATGTGGGCACTCCTGCAGGCTGGCTGCCCCATGAGAGTGTGGAGCACAGTCTGGAGATAATCCGCACCATACTGTCGGCAAAAGAGGTCTTTGCCGTATGCCTGAAAAGTGACGGCAAGCCCGTGGGCAATATCCATCTGAACTTCAGCACCGATATGACCGACCGTGACGATGAGTGCGAGCTTGGCTACTGGCTGGGCAAGCCGTACTGGGGACGGGGTATAATCCCCGAGGCGGGCAGAGCCGTGCTGCGCCGCGCCTTTGCCGAGCTGGGCGTCAATGCCGTCTGGTGCGGCAGATATGACGGCAACGAAAAATCCCACCGCGTCCAGCAAAAGCTGGGGTTTGTCTACCATCACACCACCCACGGCCTGCATGTGGCGGGAGTAAATGAGATCCGCACAGGCCACGTTATGCTGATGACCAAGAGAACCTGGGAGAAAACAAATGAGCAAGCTGACTGACCGCGCCAAAAAACTGAAAACCGACGTCCCCGCCGTGTTCATGGCGCTCAAAGACGAGCGCACCCCGTGGGGCGCAAAAGTGATCGCCGCCGCGGTGGTGGTATACGCGCTGTCGCCTATAGATCTGATACCTGATTTTATACCCGTGCTGGGGTATCTGGACGATCTGATAATCCTGCCCGCGCTGATTGCGTGGTGTGTCAGGCTGATACCCCAGCACGTGCTGGCAGACTGCCGCAAAGCCGCAGAAAAAGCATGGACAAACAAGCAAAAATGGTACTACGCCCTGCCTTTTGTACTGATCTGGCTTGCGGTGATAGGACTGATCATAGCGGCATTTGTGTAGGCGAGGGGAGAGGCGGTTTTGCCGGCAGGGACAAAAGCCTGCACCACTTGACAAATGCCGCTTTTTGACACATACTGTTATCTGTGGATTTATCCTTTGAAAGGAGCGGCTTTTTATGTTTGACGAGCTTTCGTTTGAGCAGATATGCACACATTACGGCGAGGAGCGGGACAAAAACCGCGGCGCCGTTGTTACGCCGATTTTTCAGACTTCGTCTTATTCGCTGGACAGCGATTATGAATACACACGGGGCAACGTGCCCAATTTTGAGGTAGTGGAGCGCAAGCTTGCCGCGCTGGATCACGCAGAGGATGCGGTGCTGGTGTCGTCGGGCTGCTCTGCCGCAGCCGCCGTGCTTCATGCCACACTCAAATCAGGCGATCATGTGGTCTGCGTGCGCGCATCTTACCCCGGCTCCCGCAAGAATATCGAGGCGCTGGAAGCCCTCGGCATCACCCACACATATATTCAGGGCAAGACCATCGAGGAGTTCGAGGCGGCCGTTTTGCCCAACACCAGACTGATATATCTGGAGAGCCCCAGCTCTTTTGTATTTGAGATGCAGCCTCTGGAGGAGGTTGCCGCGCTGGCGAAAGCCCGCGGTATCGTCACGGCTATAGACAACACCTGCGCCACACCTTTGTTTCAGAATCCGCTGGACTGGGGCATTGATCTTGTTATCTATTCTGCCAGCAAGTATTTTGGCGGTCATGCCGACGTGGTTGCGGGCGTGGTGGTTGGCTCGGGTGAGCTGATAAAGCGTGTACGCACCGAGCGGGGCGTGTACGGCTGGATAACTTCGCCACTCAATGCGTGGCTCATCGAGAGGGGTCTGCGTACGCTGGTTGCCCGTATGCCGGTCATCAGCAACAATGCCAAAACAGTCGTCAGATATCTGGAAAACCACAAGCACGTCAAAAAAGTCTTTTACCCCGAGGCGGAGAGCTTTGACCAAAAAGATCTTTATCACAAATATATGCGCGGCTCGGGTGGTCTGTTTTCTTTTCAGGCAAAGACCGAGGATCGGAGCAGGTATCAGGAGTTCATACGCCGCTGCCGCATCTTCCAGAACGCCGTCAGCTGGGGCGGATATGAGAGCCTGGTCTATTCGGTAGGCGCTGTCAAAGCCCCCACAACACCCCAATCGGATGCACTGCTTCACGGCGGTGTTATGAGAATGTACACCGGTCTTGAGAATACAAGTGATCTGCTTGAGGACATCGAGCAGGCACTCAAAGCTTTTGATTGATCAGAGGAGATTACAAATATGCTGATAAGAGGAATGACCCCCGACGGATTTGTAAAAGCCGCCGCTGTAGACACCACCGCCATGGTGGAGGAGATGCGCCGCATCCACAATACCACCCCCGTAGCCACCGCTGCGCTGGGACGAACCCTGACCGCGGCAAGTATGATGGGCGACGAGATAAAAGACGAGCACGGCTCCATCACCGTGCAGATCAAGGGCGACGGCCCGCTGGGTACTATTCTGGCTGTGTCCGACTCCTGCGGCAACACCCGCGGCTACGTGCAGGACCCCACCGTGGATATACCCCTGCGCCCCGACGGAAAGCTTAACGTAGGCGCCGCCGTAGGCTGCATCGGTATCCTGACCGTCATCAAGGACATCGGCGCAAAAGAGCCCTTCTCGGGCAAGGTCGAGCTGCTTGGCGGTGAGATCGCCGAGGATATCGCCGCATATTACGCCGAGAGCGAGCAGATCCCCACAGTCTGCGCGCTGGGCGTGCTGGTGGACAGAGACTATTCGGTCAAGCGCGCAGGCGGATATATCATTCAGCTGCTCCCCGGCGCAGGCGATGAGATAATCGAGCGCATCGAGCGCGGTGTGGCTCAGGCAGGCTCGGTCACAAACCAGCTGGAGCAGGGTATGACTCCCGAGCAGATACTCAAGGGTATTCTGGGCGAGGATTTCGTGGTCATGGATGCTCACGAAGTCAGCTACGAGTGCAAATGCTCCCGCGAAAGGGTGGAAAGCGCCCTGATCAGCATGGGACATGACGATCTGCAGCAGATTATCGACGACGGAAAAGATATCGAAGTCACCTGCCAGTTCTGCGATAAGATCTACAAGTTCAGCCCCGACGAGATAAAAATATTGAAAGATAGCAAAAAAATCTGAAAAAACTATTGACAGCGGCGGAGATTATGGGTATAATAGTCTCTGCCGCTGAAAGTATGGAAGCATAGCTCAGCTGGGAGAGCACCTGCCTTACAAGCAGGGGGTCACAGGTTCGAGCCCTGTTGTTTCCACCATCAAACGGCCGAGTAGTTCAG
>JAFYMQ010000180.1 GCA_017556565.1 Clostridia bacterium
ATCATCCTCAACGCTATCCTGCCCGGCAACGACTACGCAGCAGAAAAGTAAGCTTAAATCTCATAACAAAAGCAGTGCAGCCCACAGGCTGCATTGCTTTTTTGTTTTACAAATCGATTAAAGTATGTTATGATATACGGACAGATTAGATATTGAGGGTGCAGGATATGAGAAAAAAGCTGTTTTTGATTATTGAGCCGGAAGACGGCAATAACAAGCTGAGCGCTGTCTACGATTTTATTATGATGGCGACCATCGTTGTCAGTGTTATCCCCCTTGCGTTCAAACAGACCAATGTTGTTTTTCAGTGGATCGACTATATCACCGTCGGCATATTTGTTCTGGATTATATTTTGCGTATAATAACCGCAGATTACAAACTGAACAAATCCGTACTGTCATTCTTTGTCTATCCGTTTACGCCCATGGCAATTATTGACCTGATCGCAATTCTGCCCTCGCTGACAGTTTTGGGCAGCGGACTGAGATTGCTCAAACTGTTCAGACTGTTCAGAACACTCAAGGTGTTCAGAATGTTCAAGTTTTTGAGATATTCCAAGAGCTTTGATATTATAATCAGCACATTCAAAAAACAGAAAAAAGTCCTTTCTGCCGTTGCGACATTGGCAGTTGCTTATATTCTCATCTCCGCATTGGTAATATACAATGTTGAGCCCGATTCCTTTGCAACATTTTTTGACGCAATATATTGGGCAACAATATCGCTGACCACCGTGGGTTACGGTGATATTTATCCGGTCACACCCATCGGCAGGGTGGTCACAATGGTGTCTTCCGTTTTTGGTATTGCCGTAATCGCGCTGCCCTCAGGTGTCATTACGGCAGGCTATCTCGCCGAAATAAACGAAGACGAATAATCGTATATTTTTATCATAAAAAAGCACCGATTTGCGGTGCTTTTTCTTTTATGATCATTGGCTATATTTTCAATTCATCAAAAATCATCTTGTGCACAAACTATGCTTGTGGACAGAACGGAGGTAAAAGATGAAAAGAAAATTGTTTCTTCTGATATGCGGTATTCTGGCCGTCTCCGCCTTTTTCGCGGGCTGTACGGCGCGAACTGATAAAAATAATGATCTGTCGGCTGATGATATAGTCGGCATGGTCGGTATCGGTTACAACGATTTCAGACGTACGATGGGCAACCTTGATGATGATCTTGATCACGCAGGATCGGCCCGTTATTCCTACAACCGCAGGATAATGGGTCTGGACTCCAATATCGCCGTAATCATGGACAAAGACGGTGAAAAAATCGAGCGTGTCGTGGTCTACACCGACAAAGAAAATCTGGACAAGTGGCGTGACGTTCTTGGCGACAAGTACGGCAAGGGCACATCCGACAGATGGAATGACGGAAAGACCAAAGTCAGCATAACCGACAGCGGCAAGACCGGTATCATAACTATCGAAAAGTTCGCATGATCAAAGCACCCTGCGCCACAAAGCGCAGGGTGCTTTGACAAAAATCGGCAGTTGATATAAAATTATTCTATTAACTATAGTTGAGGGTGCAGATGGAAAAGAAGCTTACGGTAAACGGTGTTGAGATATGCTATGAGCTCCAGCGCAAAAAAGTCAAGAATATCAACGTGCGTATCCGTGCCGACTCGAAGATAATCGTATCGGCTGACCGACGTGTGCCTGTTGAGAGTATAGAAGCGGTTTTGACAGCCAATGCAGACAAGCTTATCAAAGCCGCAAACAAGCTTGCCGAGGCACGTCGGCGGCGTATCTGTCCCGTTGAGTATGCAGACGGGGAGCGGATAGTGGTATTCGGCAATATTTACACCCTCAGAATATTGCATAGCAGTAAGCCGCAGGTTTATACAGACGGCTCCTGCCTCGTCATAGGAGTCAAAGATCCCTCGGATGCATCTGCCCGAGCCGCCCTGACAGACAAATGGCTGCGCGAGCAGATACTGGATGCAGCCGAGCAGGCGTGCAGACGCGTCTATCCCTATTTTGAGAGCAAGGGAGTCAGCTTTCCCGCAATACGGGTGCGCAGGATGACCTCGCAATGGGGCAACTGCCGTCCCCGTGAGGGCGTGGTTACCTTCAATACCCGACTGGCTGCCATGCCGCATAGCCTGATCGACTATGTTGCCGCACATGAGCTGTGCCACTTTCTGCATCCCGATCACAGCAGACTCTTTTATGCCGCGCTGAGTGAGTGTATGCCCGACTGGCAAGCCCGCAAAAAGCAGCTTTCAGACTCTGTATGTTAACCCGTCAGACCCTATTGCGCTGATGCAGTCACGGGCTGCTGCCTGCCCGTATGATCGATGGTATAGTTGTCTTTGTAGATCAGCTGAGATATGGGCAAAAAACTGTACCCCTGCGCAAGCAGTCCCTCGATAATACCGCTGAGCGCGGCTGGGGTGTTCTTGGCTGCATTGTGGAACAGCACGATAGACCCGGGCTGAACACGCTTGAGTACGCGGCTTTGGATATCCTGAGCGCTCAGATCCTTCCAGTCCAGAC
>JAFYMQ010000181.1 GCA_017556565.1 Clostridia bacterium
GGCGGCGGTCACGCGCTTATCTATATCGGTGACGGTATGCTGATCGACAGCGCATATTTCAGCTCCAAAGGCGGCGGCAACTACGACCACAGCGCAAACCATGACTGCATCGAGATCAACGGCAGCGTGCGTACCCGCGAGGTGCTCAGCTTCTTTGATGTGGACAACTACTATTACTTCTGGGATGAAGAGTGCTGGTCTATCGTCCGTCCCCTCAAAAAATACACCGATGCCAAGATCACCTTCAAGACCCAGGCAAGAATGGAAAATCTCAAGGATATCTACGTTGAAAAACGCAGCAGCCACGCACTCGGTCATAGTGCCGATATAGGCGAGGAGATAACCTTTACCTTCTACCTCCGCAACGACCGCGATACCGACGCAGCCCTCAGACTGACCGCTCAGGTGCCGCAGGGCACAAGCTATGTTTCGGGCGGTGACTCGGTGACGGGCAGAAGCCTCAGGTGGGATGTAACAGTCCCCGCGGGCAAGAGCCTTGAGGTCAGCTACACCGTCAAGGTGGACAATGACCCCGCGCTCTACGGCACGGCAATCAGCGGCGCAGGCTCGGCAGTAGGCGGCGTGGATGTAAAATGCCGCGACGTTTATATCGGCAAGCATCTGAGTATGCAGCAAATGAATGCCGTTGCCAATGCCGGCTCGCAGGTATCCAATATGTCTCAGCGTGGCACAGAGCTTGCCGAGGCGCTGTATACCGCGGCGGGCCTCAAGCTTGAACTGGCTGATGCCGGCGCGCTCCTTGACAGTCTGTTTGTGCAGTACAAAGATACCACACACTTTGAGCTTGACACAGACAGCGAATATATCGACATGGTAGTGCCCGTGATGTACGGCGGCTATCTGTGCCTGAGCAGCGAGCTGTATGCAGGCGAGCGCACCTACGGCATTTTTTCCAATCAGATATACGCAGGCGACCTGCTTGTCGCCCGCGAAAAGACCAAAACCTACGCATACCTCAAGCTGGACGGCAACCGTATGGTTGATCTGAGCAGCGGCAAGATACTCTACGGCGCAGATGCAAAAGAGACCTTGCTCAGCCTGATAGGCAGAGACGTTTTTGCCGTGCTCAGACCCTCGGCCGCACAATAAAACGCAGCATCCAAAAGAGCACCCAAAAAGAGCGCTCCCGAGGCCTCGGGAGCGCTTAATATTTTTCTTTTCAAATTGTTAAGAAGGTGATATAATATTATCGGTTAAGTATACCATCCCGCAGGATAGAGAGGAAATTGCCTTGAGTATACAGGAATATATTACACGTTCGCCTGAGGAAACGGCGCAGTTGGGCAGAGAGCTTGCCAAGAGTATGGACAGCGTCTCGGTCATAGCTTTGTACGGAGGACTGGGCGCCGGAAAGACCGCGTTTGTTTCGGGCGTGGCAGAGGGTTTTGCATGCAGACAGAGAGCAAGCAGCCCCACATATAATATCGTCAACGAATACTACGGCAGCAGACGTGTCTGCCATTTTGATATGTATCGCATAACCGACAGTGAGCGCCTGTTTGAAATAGGCTGGGAAGAATACGTAGACTCGGACGCTCTGTGCATCGTGGAGTGGAGCGAGAATATCGAGGATGCGCTGCCCGACGACTGCTGGAAGATAGTTATAGAAAAGCTCAGCGATACACAGAGAAAGATTCAGGTGATAAAATGCTGATACTGGCGCTTGATACATCGGGCAAGACCGCGTCCTGCGCGCTGGCCCGCGACGGCGTCCTTATAGCCGAAAAAAGTCAGGATACCAACCTCAGCCACAGCCGTGCGCTGCTGCCTCTGTGTGAGCAGATGCTCGCCGAGCAGAATATCAGGCTGAGCGATATAGATCTGTTTGCCGCCACCGCAGGCCCCGGCTCTTTTACCGGTCTGCGTATAGGCATCGCCGCTGTAAAAGGCTTTGCACTCATGTCGGACAAGCCCTGCGCTGCCGTACCCACACTGCTGTCAGCCGCTATGGGCGTGGAGCTTTCGGGCGTTATCTGCGCCGCGGTCAAAGCACGCCCCAACGAGTATTACTGCGCATTTTTTGAGCGTGCAGGCGGCAGGCTTGTACGCCTTACCGAGGATGCCGTACTCAGCGGCGAGCAGGTCATAGAGCAGGCAAGGGAGTTTGAGGGCGTGGTTCGTCTGTGCGGTGAAAACTGCGCCGAGCTGCTCAAGACCGCCCCCGACAGTCTGTTTGTTGACATAGGTGTGCAGCAGAGCGCTGCCAACACCGCACTTGCGGCATTTTTCGTGCCCGCCACTACATGCCACCAAATAAATCCCGTATATATGAAAGATTCTCAGGCAGAAAGAATGAAAAAGGAGAGGGAAGCAAAATGAAAGTAGCAATTGGTTGTGACCACGCAGGACTTCAGCTCAAAAACGCAGTTATCGAGCATCTCAAGCAGAGAGGCTTTGAAATTACCGACTGCGGTACATATGACAGCGCATCTTGCCACTATCCCGTATTCGCACAGAAAGTCGCTTATGAGGTAACCTCCGGCAATGCCGAAAAGGGCATTCTGGTCTGCGGCACAGGTGTGGGTATGTCCATGGCAGCCAACAAGATCAAGGGTATCCGCGCAGCATGCGTATCCGACTGCTTCTCGGCAGAGGCTACACGCGCCCACAACGATGCCAACATCGTATGCTTCGGTCAGCGCGTAGTAGGTGAGGGACTGGCATTCAAGATAGTCGATGCATTTTTGGACACCAAGTTCGAGGGCGGCCGTCACCAGCTGCGTATTGACATGGTCAACGAGCTTGACAACAAGTGAGGTATAAAAAATGAACGAGAAAGTACATGTTTTTGATCATCCCCTGATCCAGCACAAGCTGTCCATCCTCCGCAAAGAAACCACAGGCGTAAAAGAGTTCCGTGAGATCGTCGGCGAGATCGCTATGCTGATGTGCTACGATGCTACCCGCGACCTCAAAACCCGTCAGATCACCATCAAGACCCCTGTTGCAGAGGCAAAGGTACGTGTGCTGGCAGGCAAAAAGCTGGCTATCGTCCCCATCCTCCGCGCAGGTCTGGGCATGGTCGATGCCATGCTTGAGCTGATCCCCTCGGCAAAGGTCGGCCATATCGGTCTGTACCGCGACCCCGAGACTCTGGAGCCCGTTGAGTATTACTGCAAGCTGCCCACCGACATCGACCAGAGAGACGTATTCGTTGTCGATCCCATGCTGGCAACCGGCGGCTCGGCATCTGCTGCTATTACCTTCCTCAAAAAGCGCGGCGTTACCAGCATCAAGCTGCTCAACATCATTGCCGCACCCGAGGGTATCGAGCGCGTCGCCGCCGACCATCCCGACGTTGACATCTACTGCGCCGCTCTGGATGACTGCCTCAACGACCACGGCTACATCGTTCCCGGTCTGGGCGATGCAGGCGACCGTATCTTTGGCACCAAATAAGCCAAACCGCCCGTTTATCAGACAAAAAACTCGGGACAGCTTAGCTGTCCCGAGTAAAAATCATATTTTGCTGTATAGCTCAGGCAAACCGATTATCTGGAATATCTGCCTCTGCCGTATTTTCTGCGTCTTCTGCGGCGTGCGCTGGTGATTATGATGACTATGATAAGTATCAAGATCAGCGCTGCGATGCCGATCACGATGAACTTGAATGCCTTGCTCTGTACAAAGGTCTGGAACGTATCCACGGTGTCGAGTACCTCGGACTTGGTAAGAGTCAGCGAGCTGAGCAGGTTCATGGTGCATATTTCTCTGCCGTCAAACTCCATTTTGAGTGTGCCGACAGCCTGACCCTTTTCGATAGGGGCTTCCAGCTCGGCGGCTACCGAGTAGGTGAGGATAACCTTGCCTGTGGGATCAAAGCCCTCGGGCAGCGGCTCACCCTCGGCTCTTATGTGTACGTCAAGCTCATAGTTGAAGGTCGTGGGCAGAAAATCCTCCACAGACTTCTCGGGCAGCAGTACCACAGATGTGCCGTCGGGCGACAGGGTTACGGGCACTTCAACGATAGGCTGTGTAGCTTTGAGTACGGGCTGCACGCTGAAATCGGTAGTGCCGTGCTTGAACAGAGCCTTGGTATCAATAAAGCTGAGCTTGGATTTTTCGGCGGTGCTGTCGGGGCAGCCAAGAACAACGCTGTAGTAGGTCATGCCCAGTTCGGCATCCTTGTATGCGGCAGCCAGACAGTTGCCGGCAGCCGAGGTATAACCGGTCTTTGTGCCGATAGCTTTTTCCATATATACACCCTGACTCTTGCGCAGCAGGTCATTGGTGGTGGGCAGGAAGCTTTCGGTTTTGTGCTTGTTGGTGACGGGCAGAGTGATGCCGGTCTGAGCAACTATCTGTGCAAAAATCTCGTTCTCCATTGCGTATCTGGATATGATGAGCATATCTCTCGCGGTGGTGTAGTGATCTTCGTCATGCAGACCGTGTGCGTTTACAAAATGTGTGCCGGTGCAGCCGAGATCTTGTGCCTTGTCGTTCATCATCTCCACAAATCCCTCAAGACTGCCGCCTATATTGTAGGCAATAACGTTAGCAGCTTCGTTGTAAGAGGGGACAAGCATCAGGTTGAGATAATCGCGGAAAGCCATCTTTTCACCGGGCATCAGGTAATATACGCCCTTGCCCAGCACCTCGAGAGACTTGGCATAAGCCACAAACTCGGCATCAAGGTCACGCTGGTTTTCAAGAGCGACGATGGCGGTCATTATCTTGGTCAGGCTTGCGGGGTACATTTTCTGATCGGCGTTCTTTTCGTAGAGCACCAGATCATACATACCGTCATCGCTGACGGCACAGAGTATGGCCGACTGAGCCTCAAGCTCGGGAGCGCCTGCAGCCGATGCGGTCATCGGAAAAACAGACAGAACGAGCGCAATAATAAAAGTAACGGACAGGATTTTTTTCACCGCACACACTCCTTTGTGATCAATATAAAATATACTTTCATTATAGCAAGCATCCAATGGATTTTCAACAGGTTGGCAAAGTTTTTACATTGGGAGACAGAATATGAAAATCAAGATTGCTGCATGCGCTGCGGCAATAACAATCTTCTTTGCAGGTGTGTTTGTGGGCAGGATGCAGCTTCTCAACCACTCGGTCATAGTCAAGCCCCAAAACACAGAGCAAATGCCCCTTGAGCCGCTGACCTCTGTGCCCTCAACGGCGCAGGCAGAGGACAACAAGGTCAATATCAACACCGCGGGCATACCCGAGCTTTGCGGTCTGCCGGGCATCGGTGAGGCGCTTGCCCAGCGCATAATAGATTATCGCGAGGCAAACGGCGATTTTCAGTCAATTGAGGAAATTATGGCTGTCAAGGGTATCGGCGACGGTAAGTTTGACGGCATCAGAAAATACATAAAAATCAAGTAGGAGGACAGATATGAGAATACTCGTAGTAGATGACGAACAACTGCTGGTAAAGGGTATAAAGTTCAATCTCGAGAACGACGGCTACACCGTAGACGGAGTGTATGACGGCAAGGCAGCTTTGGAGCTTTTCAGAGAGAACAGATACGACCTTATTATACTGGATCTTATGCTTCCCGAGATAGACGGACTGACCGTCTGCCGCAAGATCAGGGAGGAGTCCAACGTCCCCGTTATTATGCTGACCGCCAAGAGTGAGGGCAGAGACAAGCTTATCGGCTTTGAGTACGGTGCCGATGACTACGTCACCAAGCCCTTTGATATCCTCGAACTCAAAGCCCGCATCCGCGTCATCCTCCGCCGCTCTGGCAAAACATCGGGCAGAAGCGAGGAGTATATCGAGATCGGCAATATCAAAGCCGACCTGCTCCAGCGCACCGTATACGCAGGCAAGGAAGCGGTCGACCTCACCGCAAAAGAGTTCGACGTGCTTGCTACCCTGATGCGCAGCAAGGGCAAGATCTTCAGCCGCGAAAAGCTGCTTGCCGAGGTGTGGGGCAAGGATTTCCCCGCAGATATCCGTACCGTTGACGTACACGTACGCCGCCTCCGCGAAAAACTGGAAAAAGACGATGCAAATCCCGAATATATCCTGACCAAGTGGGGAGTTGGATACTATTTCAAGGCTGAATAAAGAAACCCGTACTCCCCGCGGTCTGCGTAATACCATTATGGCGGTTTACGCAGTGCTTCTGGCAATCGTGCTTGCTATAGTCAATATATATCCCATGCGGATAATGGAGAACAAAATTATTGACACCGCCAGAGTGGATATGCTGGACGATGCGTCTACTTTGGCTGCGGCATTGGGCAATATCTCCACACTGAGCGCCGACAATATAGGCAGCGCAGTCAGCGTGCTCAATCTCAAGCGCGACAACCGCAGGATAGTTGCCACCGACCGTTACGGAGTGGTCATCTACGACAGTATGAGCGCAAGCCGTCTGTACGGACAGGTCGTCACCTTTTCGGAGGTGCTTGCCGCACTGTCGGGACAGGATGTTTTTTATTGCATACACGAGGGTGAGGCTTTTGACAAATGGGCAGCCACACCCATAATGAACGATGCCGTACTGCGCGGCACCGTCTATCTGTACGAAAAAGACAGCAACAGCGCCCTGCTGCTGCGTAATATAGCCTATAATTTGCGCATGGTCTCGCTGGGCGCCATAGTTCTGTCGGCAGGCTGCCTGCTGCTCTTTAACAAGGCGCTGGGCAACCGCTTCAGCAAGCTGCTGGTAGGCGTGCGTGAGGCGCGCTCGGGTAACTTCAATTACCGCATCAAGATGTCGGGCTCGGACGAGCTTGCCAGAATAGCCAGCGAGTTCAATGACCTGAGCGCCATTATTCAGGCAAACGATATGGCGCGCCGCAGATTTGTCAGCGATGCATCCCACGAGCTCAAAACACCCCTTGCCTCCATCAAGCTGCTCAGCGACTCTATCTCCCAGAACAAAAATATCAGCCGCGAAACGGTCAACGAGTTTTTGGAGGATATCAACGGCGAGATCGTCCGTCTGATACGAATCAGTGAGGAGCTTATCGCCATCAACAAGGTCGACGACGTTACCGAAGAAAAGTACGTCTGCGACGTTGCCAACACGGTCAAAAAAGCCGTGGAGCGCCTGCGTGTCAATGCCGATATGGCAAAAGTCCGCCTGCAGTCGGAGTGCGAAAACGGCTGTCTGGTGCTGGCAACAGACGACGGCATATATCATATAGTTTTCAATCTTATCGAGAATGCCATCAAGTATAACCGCGAGGGCGGCAAGGTTCGCATACGTCTGAGATGCGAGGGGGACAAGGTGCTCTTGTCGGTTCTGGATACGGGTATCGGTATTCCCGAGCACGATCAGCGGCGAGTTTTCGAGCGATTCTTCCGTGTTGACAAGAACCGCTCCCGCGCCACAGGCGGTACCGGTCTGGGTCTGTCTATAGTAAAAGAGTGGGCAGACAAGTTTGATGCCACCATCAAGCTGGAAAGCTACTACGGCGAGGGCTCGGAGTTTACCGTTTCTTTCCCCCTCTGCAAGGTTGACGATGACGGGGAGGGCAGTGAGCAATGAAACGTATAGTATGTATACTGATGGCGGTTCTGAGTCTGTGTCTGCCCGGCTGCACCGCGCGGCGTCAGGTAACGGTCCGCGAGACCGAGGGCGTCAAGATATACTTCATCCGCAAGGACGAGGACGGCAGAAAATATATCGACTACGAAAAGCGCGATATTGCCGTTGAGAGCACCGAGGGCAGGGTAGAGGAGATACTCGCCGCCCTCAAAGCCCCCAAGAGCAAGGGCGCCTATCTGGAAGTTCCCGAGCATATCGGCTTTGACAATATCCGACTGTCGGACAACGTGCTCTATCTGGATTTTTCCAGAAGCTACCGATATCTGTCTGCCGAGGCAACCGTCATAGTGTCCACCCTGATATGCAAATCCCTGCTGGAAGACGGCATGGCAGAGTATATCAAAATCACCTGCGAGGGTGAGGAGCAGCCGCCCCTGTACGGCGGATATATCAGCAAAGACAGCCTGCACACCCAGGAAAAAATATTTATAGAATAACAAAAAAGCTTTGCGCCGATACATCGGTGCAAAGCTTTTTGCATAGTTTGATATTTACTTCCACTGCCCCAGCAGATGCTGCATCCATTGGCGCACCTGCATGCCGTAGGCGGCGTTCAGGTTACTGTCTGTGAGAACGTCCTCAGCCTTGCCGAATGCCACGGTTTTGCCCCCTGAGAGCAGCAGCACGTCGGTACCGAATGCCTTGACCAGACTCAGATCATGCACGACAGATATGACCGAACGGTTTTCTTTTTGCACCCAGCCGGCAACAAGCTCCAGCACCTGTTTCTGGTATATCAGGTCGAGATGGTTGGTAGGCTCGTCCAGTATGAGTATCTCGGGGTCCTGAGCGATCAGCTGGGCAAGAAACACCCGCTGCACCTCGCCGCCCGACAGAGTCATGATCGAGCGGTCGGCGAGATGGGTCAGTCCCACGTACTCAAGAGCCTTTTGTATCTGCTCCTCGTCACCCTCGGTGGTGTCCGAGAATGGTGTGCGTCTGTAGGAATATCTGCCCAGCCGCACGATCTCGCTGACCGAGAAGGCATAGCCCACGTGGTTGTTCTGCTCCAGCATGCCCAGCTTTTTTGCCAGCAGGGCGGGTTTTATGTCACGTGCGTCATGAGAGCCTACGATGACCTTGCCCTCGTAGGGGATGCTCTGTGCCAGCGCCTTTGCAAGGGTGCTTTTGCCGGCACCGTTAGGGCCTGCCACCATGAGCCAGCTGCCCTTTTTCAGCTCAAAGCTGACCTTGTCCAGTACGGTGTAGCCGTCATATGCGACGGTGATGTTTTCGGCTCTGAGCATTACTTCATCCCCTTTCTGGCAAATATGACGATAAAGGTTACAGTACCGATGAGAGAGGTGACCACGCCAACGGGCAGCTCCAGAGGACGGAGCAGGGTGCGTGCGGCAAGATCGGCAAACAGCAGGAACACCGCACCTGCAAAGATCGAGGCAGGCAGCAGCTTGCGATGGTTTGCGCCAAAGAGCCTGCGTACCATGTGGGGGATTATAAGACCCACAAATCCGATAGAGCCGCCAATGGACACACAAACGCCAATAAGCGCCGATACGGCGATGAGTACGGTCAGCTTGACCCTCTTGACGTTTACGCCTATATGCCGTGCATTTTCCTCTCCGATAGCAAAGGCGTTGAGCTCACGTGAGCAGCACAGCAGCACGGCGGCGCAGACTGCAAAAGCCACAAGTATGGTCAGCACGTTGACATAATTGGTGTTTGCCAGAGAACCCATAGTCCAGAAGGTTATGGTGCGTACCTTTTCCTGAGAAAAAACCGTGATGATGCTTATGATGCTGGTGGTGAACATGGAGAACACCACGCCCATCAGGATTATGGTGTTGGTGGACATGTTGCGGTCTATCTTGTAGCTGAGGAAGAGTATCAGCGCCAGCGACAAAAAGGCGAACAAAATAGCCGTCACCATAGTGCTGCCGCCGGGCAGACCGGGTATGGTCAAACCTGTCGCGATAGCGATTACCGCGCCCAGCGATGCGCCGCCCGACACACCCAACGTAGAGCCGTCGGCAAGAGGATTGCGCAGCAGACCCTGCATAGCGGCACCGCACAGCGACAGAGCCGCACCGGTCAGCGCCACGCACAGTACACGGGGCAGACGGGAGCGGAGTATGATGGAGTGCGAGCCGCCTGTGGGCAGCTGGCGGCCGGTCAGCAGACTGACAACACCGTCATATATAGCTGTTGCCGTGTCGCGCAGGGGCAGATTGACGCTGCCTGCGCACACGCAGACTATGACCGCGGCGGCCAGCACCGCTGCCATAATGATATAAGCAATCGGAGTCAGGGTTTCTCTCTTGGTTTTCATAAATCAGTTCCCGTAAATAAAATTATAGAGTGCCTGAGCGCCCAGTACCAGGCGCACAGAGGGTATGGTAAGCTCGTCGGAGTTTGCGTTGAACACGTTGTTATTGGCAATAGCCGAGATACCGCCCCAGCCGTCGCGGGATTTGACCTCCTCGTCGGGCTGCATACCGGTGCCAAAATACATTGCGGTGGTTACTATATAGTCGGGGTTGCGGTCAATGACCTGCTCGGCGGACACCTGAACCCAACCGCTGACGTCGTCAAAAATATTCTTGACGCCCAGCAGATCGGCGATCTCCTGCATAAATGTGCCTGTGCCGGTTGTCCACAAGCCCCACTCCAGAGGCGAAGTCTCAAAATACACCGTCTTGTAGGTGGACTGAACCTGAGACTTGACACGGATATCGTCAAAGGCGGCCTTCATATCGCTGATGACGGAGGCGGCCTCATCCTGCTTGCCGGCTATAAGTCCAAGCTTCTCGATGGCTACGTAGATGCCCGCAATATCCTGAACGTCGCTCATGAATACCGGTATGCCTGCGTTTTCCAGCGCCTCGACCTGCTCGGGAGACTGGGACATCTTGCTCATGATTACCACGTCGGGGGCGAGTGCGATTATCTGCTCTATGTTGGTCTCGCTGCCCGACTGTACGGCGGGCACGTCAGCTATCTCTGCGGGGTAGTTGCAGTATTCGCCTCTGCCCACCAGAGCGCTGCCCGCACCGATAGAATAGAGTATCTCGCAGTCGGAGGGCTGCAGGGCGACTATCTTGTCTGCATAGCCGTCAAGGGTGATCTCTCTGCCCACCATATCGGTGATTTTTATGCTGCCGTCTTTGGCTGATGTATCCGCACAGGCGGAAAAAACAAGCATAGCCGCCGTCAGCCAAGCAATAAGGGTAAACAACTTTTTCATCTGGGGTAACTCCTTTCAAAATAAAAAAACTCTCGCATCAGCGAGAGTGGACTGAAAGGCCGTCATATAATACACCCGGGCCGCGCATGCCGAGGTATATCTTTCTGATGACCGCACATCCCTCTCCCGGATTGCATTGATCTTCTGTGATATTCGGCAGGTCTGCTGACTTATGATATATGCACGGGTACCTTCATGCAGTGCAAGGACGCCTTCTCAGAGCCGTGCTCCAATGGCAATTGTCCTCGCTTCGTCAAATACAGCAGTGGGAGCTGTCACGGATTCGCACCGTGTTCCCTTTTCCGTATATCCATGGCGATTATACGACAATATTTTCGGTTTGTCAATAGACAGGCGGAATCGGACAGGGGAGAAAAAGTTGTTGCCATCTTCAAACCTCAAGCGTCCCAAAGGCTTGGGGCGTATAGCCTTGGACACAAGAAAAATGTAGACTTTTTAACACTTTCTATGGTATAATACAGTAAGATCAGAACACAGAGACAGGAGAGATTTTATGAATATCAAGATAACATCCGACAGCACTTGTGATCTGTCGCCCGAACTTCTGCAGAAATATGACGTTGCCATCCTGCCCCTTTACGTGGTCAAGGGCGGCAAGCACTACAAGGACGTATATGAGATAAAGCCCGACGATGTTTATTCCTACGTTGCCGAGACAGGCGAGATGTGCTCTACCGCAGCACTGAGCATCGGCGACTATATCGAGTATTTCAAAGAGTATTCCTCCAAGTATGACGCAGTCATCCACGTAAACCTGAGCCAGGGCTTTTCCTGCTGCCATCAGAACGCGCTGCTGGCCGCTCAGGAGTTTGACAACGTATACGTCGTCGATTCCCGCAACCTGTCCACAGGCCACGGCCATGTGGTAATCGAGGCATGCCAGCTGGCTCAGCAGGGCATTACACCTCAGGAGATCTGCGACAGACTTGCCGAGTTTGTAGAAAAAGTCGACGCAAGCTTCATCCTCAACCGCCTTGACTATCTTGCCAAGGGCGGCAGATGCTCCTCTGTTGCCGCACTGGGCGCAAACCTGCTCAAACTCAAGGTCTGCATCGAGGTAAAAGACGGCGGCATGGGCGCAGGCAAAAAATACCGCGGCGCATACGACAAGTGCATGGTCGAGTACATCACCGAGCGCCTCAGCGACATCGGCAATATCCGCACCGACCGTATATTCATCACCCACAGCGGCCTGACCGAAGATCTTGTCAAAAAAGCTGTCGACACAGTCAAAAAGTGCGGCAAGTTCGAGAATATCTACGTCACCCGCGCAGGCTGTGCCATCTCCAACCACTGCGGCGAGAACACCATGGGCGTACTGTTTATCAAAAAGTAAAATAAGAGTATAAAACGACCCTCTGCCTGATCAAATACAGACAGAGGGTCGATATTTTGGGTTACAGATGCTGAAAACGCACATTTCGTTCATATACAACTAACTCAAGCGCAGACAGTACTGTTTGTACGGCAAGCGCGAGTTAGGCAGTAGATGGGCGAAAGGTGTGTTTTATGTACAAGAAAGGTTAAAAGCTCCCGAACATATAGTTCGGGAGCTTTGATCTTGCTTTTTAACTTACTTTGCAGCAGCGAGCTTCTTGGTGATCTGGCTCTTTTTTCTTGCAGCAGCGTTCTTATGGATAACGCCAGCGCCAGCAGCCTTATCTACGCCTGCGACTGTCTCGCGGTAGACGACTTCCAGATCGCCTTCGCCGGCAGCAACAGCAGCGTCAAACTTCTTCAGCTGAGTCTTGAGCGCAGTCTTAGCAGCACGGTTAGCAGCGTTCTCCTGACGGGAAACCAGAACACGCTTCTTAGCGGACTTGATATTGGGCATCTTCACGACCTCCTTATAGACTGAACTTTTAGCAGAATAATACTATCACATAACAAACAAAAATGCAAGGGTTTTTTGAATACTTTGTTATTTATGGCGAAAAATATCTGAAAATAAGCAAAAAAAGAGGTGTTTACCCCTTGCATTGCCGTACAGACATGGCTTTTGAGTCCCATCAGCGGCTTACAGAGGGCGGAAAAGAGTGCAGCGGCATTACCGCAGACAGCTACATTGAGGAGGGCATGACCGTCAGAGAGGTCAGAGTCAGCACCTATGATGCCGCCCGAAAAATCGGCAAGCCCCAAGGCCGCTACCTGACTCTGGAGCTCTTTGAGCACTGGCAGACAGACAACGACGGCATCTTAAAAGCCGCCGCTCTTTTGTCCCGTCATTTGAGACCGCTGCTGCCCCAAAAAGGTACGGTGCTTGTTGCGGGACTTGGCAATCTGCGCATCACGCCCGACAGTATCGGCCCGCTGACCGTTGATCGGGTCATAGTCACCCGCCACCTGACGGGCAATATGCCCGAGCTTTTTGGCTCGATGCGTCCGGTGTGCGCCATCAAAGCCGGGGTGCTCGGTACAACGGGCGTTGAGACGGCAGAGCTGATACGGGGCGTCTGCTCCCGTGTGCGTCCGGCGGCGGTCATTGCGGTGGATGCGCTGGCATCGCTGTCCACCGAGCGGCTATGCCGCACCTTTCAGCTGTCCGATACGGGTATCGTGCCCGGCTCGGGCGCCTGCAACCCGCGCCGCGCCCTGAATGCCGGCACTCTCGGCGTGCCCGTCATTGCCCTGGGCGTGCCCACCGTGGTGGATGCCGACACGATAATAGGGGAAGCCATAGGCCAAACGCCCGATTATGACAGTCACGGCTCGTTTCTGGTCACGCCCAAGGATATTGATGCGCTGGCGGAAAAGAGCGCAAAAGTCCTGGGTTATGCCATCAATCTTGCACTGCAGGGGGATATGTCGGTTGCTGATATGGAGCAGTTTTTGTGCTGAAACAGCTGTTTTACGCATATACTCCCACATGGAGGTGTGGCGGTGTGAAAAAGGACAAACAAAGCTCTGTTTTGCCCATGCTCCTGCTGGTAGTGTTTGTTGCGGCAGTGGCGTATGCGTTCGGTCGGAGCGCAGCAGCGCAGAGCGGGGAGGGGGCAGATGTGACAGCGGAGGCAGAGGGGCAGTTTATCCTGCCCGATATGCGGGTTGTTGAGAGCGTGCTGCCGCTGATCCCGGTCGCGCAGAGTGACAGAGAGTCCGACGGTGCCGATGTGCCCGACAGCAGCCAAACTCCCGACAACAGTCAAACCCCCGCAGATGAGCAAACCCCCGCAGACAACCCAAAAGTCACCATCAATCTGCGCAACGACACGAGCTTTGATATAAACGTGCAGCAGCTGCTTGATATGGGGGTGCGTGTGCCTCTGAATACCGAGGGAGTGCAGGTCATAATCGTGCATACCCACGGCACCGAGGCATATACCCAGACGGGCAGCGATACATATACAGAGAGTGACGAGCTGCGCACTCTTGACCCTGATTATAACGTGCTGCGTGTGGGCGAGGAGCTGAAAAACGCCCTTGCAGACCACGGCATCAAAGCCGTGCATTGCACGGTTTTGTGCGATTATCCCGAGTACAGCGGCGCTTATGACCGCTCCTATGACGCTATTGCGGAGATGCTCAGACTGTACCCCGAGGCGCAGATAGTGATCGACCTGCACCGCGACGCGGTGGCTACCGCAGACGGCGGGTATTACAAAGCCACGGCAGAAATAGAGGGCAAAAACGCCGCCCAGCTTTTGTTCGTGGTGGGCACCGACGGCGGCGGGCTCAGCCACCCCGACTGGCGTGAAAATATGAGCTTTCAGCTGCGGCTGCACGAGCGCATAGAGCAGCTTTATCCCGGGCTGATGCGGCCCATAAACGTGCGTGCGGCGCGGTTTAATCAGCATTTTCGCACAGGCAGTATGCTGCTTGAGGTGGGCACCTGCGCCAATTATCTTGACGAGGCGCTGTACTCTGCGCGGCTGTTTGCAAATGCTCTTGCAGACGTGCTGAAAAACGGATAAAAAAGCTTGACAAATCACATTATTGCGTGTAAAATATCTCTGTTAGATTAGCGAAGTATGCTTATTTCGCATCTAAACTTTCTTGCCTGCAAGAATATGCAGGCCATAAGTCCATAAGGAGGTGCACAAAAATGCCGAAAGTAAAAGGAACCTACGAGACCATTTTTATTGCCGACCTTGCTCTGGGTGAGGAGGGCATCGCTGCTCTGGTTGAGAAGTTTAAGACTCTCATCGAGACCAACGGAACTATCGCAAAGGTGGATGAGTGGGGCAAGCGCCGTCTGGCTTACGCCATCAACGACAAGAACGAAGGTTACTACGTTCTGGTTGAGTTCGAGAGCGCTCCCGAGTTCCCCGCTGAGCTCGATCGTATCTATCGTATTACCGATGGTATCATGCGTTCGATCATCATCGCCAAGTAAGGAGCCGAGATATGCTTAACAAAGCTATTCTTATGGGTAGGCTGACCGCCGATCCCGAACTCCGCAAAACATCCGGCGACGTATCCGTTACCACCTTCACCCTCGCAGTCAACCGCAGCTTCACCCGTCAGGGTGAGCAGGCTCAGACCGACTTCATCGACATCGTCGCATGGAGAAACACCGCTGAGTTTGCTGCCAAGTGGTTCCAGAAGGGTATGCAGGTGGCAGTGTCCGGTAAGATCCAGACACGTACCTGGGAAGACAAGCAGGGCAACAAGCGCAAGAGCGTAGAAGTCGTGGCAGACGAAGTTTTCTTTGCCGACTCCAAGCGCGGTGACGCTCCCGCCCGCGACAGCATGATGGGTGAGCCCTTTGATCTGGGCAGAGCCCCCGCCTCGGCATTCCCCATGCCCGAGGATGACAGCGACCTTCCCTTCTAATCTGAACAAGGAGGAAATAACAAATGGAAAAGAATAACGAGAGACCCGAGCGTCCCCACGGCGAAGTTCGCCGCCGCCGCAAGGTTTGCCAGTTCTGCGCTGACAAGGTAGAGCACATCGATTACAAGGATGCTGCAAAGCTGCGTAAGTTTGTCTCCGAGAGAGGCAAGATCCTGCCCCGCAGAATGACCGGCACCTGCGCTATGCATCAGCGCCAGGTAACAGAGGCTGTAAAGCGTGCTCGTCACATCGCTCTGCTGCCCTACACCGCTGACTGATTTTAAATCAAAAATCACAAAACACCGAGGAAACCCTCGGTGTTTTATTTTTTTATTGCATCTGCGCCGATGCTGAAGCGGCACAAGATTACTCTATACGTGCAACCTCCAACATAGTCTCTTTGTCATAGATGCGTATATCATACTCTTTTTCGAGATGGCTGACACCAAAATAATAATTACGGTGGTTTTTCAGCTTTTCCCAGGCAAAGGTCTCAACTGAGTCAAGCTCACGAAATGCATGCATCCGCCCGCTGTTGTATCGCGCTCCGTAACCGATCATAACCATCAAGCAATGCACAAGTGAGCGGTATACGACTCGGTTCATCTCACCTGTACCGTAGAACACGTTACTGTCTATCTCGTCAAACAGCGTGCCTTCGCCGGGGATCATCAGGTCGGTTTTTCCGCCATGCTCAAGCAGCAGCGAAAGGGTGTCGGCAGCTATAAGCTCGTTGTCTACATACTGCATGTTTTCCATAA
>JAFYMQ010000182.1 GCA_017556565.1 Clostridia bacterium
GTATGCAGAGGCTAACTCCGACCTGGTTATCTCCGACGTTGCTCTGGGCGTTGCAGCTCCCTACCGAGTAGCAGTCAAGAAGGGCGACCCCAAGAACCTGCTGCCCATCATCAACGAGGCTATCAAGAAGGCTGACGAGCAGGGCCTGCTGGTAACCTGGATGGACGAGGCTATCGCTCTCTCCGGCAGCGCCAACTAATCGGACACTCGAGTTAAAACACCGGTCGCGTATATCCCGACCGGTGTTTATTCCGTAAAAAGTAAGGAGTTTTTTATGACACCCGTTGCCCTGTCCACTTTTGGCACTCTGATCAAGAGCATGTTTAATTTCTCGTTCTTGCCCGAGTATCTGCCCCTATTTGTCCGTGGCGTCGCCTATACCCTGCTGCTGGCATTCGGCGGCGTGCTGATAGCCATTATCCCCGCACTGGCAATGGCGCTGATGCGACTGAGCAAGAACAAGGTTATCAATTTTATCGCAGGTGCTTATATCGCGGTTTTCCGCTCCACTCCCCTGTACGTTCAGCTGTCTATTATCTATCTGGGCGTATTCTCCATAATCAGGATCCCGACATTCTATGTGTTCGGTTTCGTCAACGTGGCTATGTTCATCCCCGGCATCGTCACTCTGGCGCTGAACAGCGCAGCCTACGTTGCCGAGATCATCCGCGGCGGTATTCTTGCCGTCGATCAGGGTCAGGGCGAAGCTGCCCGCTCGCTGGGTATGACTCAGAGTCAGAGCATGAGATACGTTGTGCTGCCTCAGGCTATCAAGAACATTCTCCCCTCGCTGGCAAACGAGCTGATCACCATGATCAAGGAGTCTTCCCTGTGCGGCGCTATCGGTATGTATGAGCTTATGTGGGCGGCAAAAGCCACCGGTAATTCTACATATCTCACTATGTCCCCCTACCTGCTGGCAGCGGCAGTCTACTTCTGCATCAACTTCCCCGCTGGCAAGCTTATAGAATTACTTGAGAGGAGGATGCGCCGTGGCGATCACAGATAACAACCCCATCATCAGCGTAAAAAAGCTGACCAAGCGCTTTTCTCCCAAAATCACCGCACTCAGCGACTGCAACATTGACATCTACAAGGGCGAGGTCGTGGTTATCGTAGGCCCCTCCGGCAGCGGTAAGTCCACCCTGCTGCGCTCTCTCAACCTGCTGGAGACTCCCACAGAGGGTGAGATCATATTTGACGGCGTAAACATCGCCGACAAAAAGGTCGATATCAACCTGCACCGTCAGCGCATGGGCATGGTGTTCCAGCACTTTAACCTGTTCCCCCACATGACCGTTATGGAAAATCTGACCCTCGCACCCACCAAGGTCAAGGGTATCCCTCTTGAGGAGGCAAAAGAAACCGCACGCAAGCTGCTGCAGAAAGTCGGTCTTGCCGACAGAGAGGATGCATATCCCATCCAGCTGTCGGGCGGTCAGAAGCAGCGTATCGCTATCGTCCGCGCTCTGTGCATGCAGCCCGACGTGATGCTCTTTGACGAGCCTACTTCGGCTCTCGACCCCGAAATGGTCGGCGAGGTTCTGCAGGTAATGCGCGATCTGGCTGCCGAAAATATGACCATGGTCGTGGTCACCCACGAAATGGGCTTTGCCCGCGAGGTTGGCGAGCGCGTGGTGTTTATGGACGGCGGCAAGATACTGGAGGACAAACCTCCTCAGGAGTTTTTCACCAACCCCGAGCATCCCCGCCTGCAGCTGTTTTTGTCCAAGGTACTGTAAAGGCAGCGAAATCAGACACAATAACAGAAATATATCAACATCGGCAGAGACTCGGTTCTCTGCCGATTTGTATATACACAAATTACGGAGGATATGTGGAACAGACAAACAGGAGAAAATCCCCCAGATATCAGGGTTATGATTACGGCAATGCGGGTATATATTTCATAACAATCTGCACCAAAAATCGCATTCCGATTTTGTCACGCATCGTAGGGACAGGCGTCCTCGACTGTCCTGAAACCCAACTGACGACGTATGGGGAAACCGCTGATATAATAATCCGTCAATTAAACGACTTTTACGACCATCTGTCCGTGGAAAGTTACGTGATAATGCCCAATCATATACATATTTTGCTTTGGGTAAAGGAAAACAAATGCACGCCCGACAAAGGACAGTCGTGGACGCCTGTCCCTACAAACGTTAGGCGGGCTAACAATGCCTGCTCGCAATTTGTGTCAACTTTCAAACGTTTTTGCAACAAGGAGTATGGCGGAAACATTTGGCAGGCAAGGTTTTACGACCATATAATCCGCAATCCCGAGGACTACGAGGCACACCTGCAATATATTGACGAAAACCCTGTCAAGTGGTGTATCGACGAGCTGTATACCGCAGAACAATTGAAGCATATTTGATTGCACTCACAACCGTACAATCAACACAAGAAAACCCCGACAGGTCTGAATATTGCCTGTCGGGGTTATTGTTATTTTTCACGCGGTTACGTCTGTCCAGCGCAGGGAGACGGCTTCGTTTGTCTGCTCGACGGACAATATTCTGAATATCGCCATGCAGGATGCGTGGTAATAATCGGTAAGCTCGATGTCGCTGCCGCGCACGTAGGCGGCAACACCGTGACCGGGTGCGATCCCGAACACGTCCATAAGCTGCTCTTCCACGTTTTTCTCAGGGTCGAGCACGCAGGAGACAACCTTGCCGTTGTCGATATTTTTGACTGTATACTTTACGTTCATAATCTTTTGATCCTTTCCTCATAGGGTCTGCTTTTACAGACAAGCTCGCCGCCCGGCACACCGCTGTGTCAATACAGGCAACATAGAAATCCACAGTTTAATTATACGGCACGGCAGTTTGGATGTCAACAATATCAAAAAAGCAGAACGGGTTTGCCCGTTCTGCTTTTTGGTTTGTCAGATTGTTCAGATCTTTTCGACCTTGTCCAGGCTCATGATCCAGTCGACCAGCTTGTCCTTCTGCTCTTCGGTCATTTCCTCAGCGCAGTCACGCAGCTTCTGCATACGCATCTCGTGGGTCATAGCGTTGGGCTCGGAGCCGAGAGGATACTGGCAGTACATGCTCAGGATCTCGCCGTTATTGAGCTCGACCTCAACGATACCGTGGTTGGGGGAGATTGCATTGTGGCCGTCCAGGCTGTTGTCAGCGATAACGGTGATCTTCTTGCTAAAGTCGATGTACTGCTGAGGAGCCTTTCTGTCAGCCCAGCGGTAGTGCTTGAGGGTTACGTTGCCGTCAAGCAGAGCGCAGGTGATGGTGTACTGCAGGGAGAACTGACCGCCGTAGCAGATGTCCAGCTTGTCGTTGATGGGGGTGTTGACGTACATACCGGTGGTCTGCTGATATACGCGGATGGACTTTACGTCCTCAGCCTTGACGCCGTACTTGTTCTTGAGCTCCAGGGTTGCTGCGATAGCGCCGTGGGTCTTGCGGCAGGTGGGCCAGGGCTTGAAGTACATATCCATGCACTGATATTCTTTGCCCAGACCGCAGGTGTAGTAACGGCTGCCGATAGCATTGTTGTCAGCCAGCTCGGGGCCCTCAAAGCCCAGCATAGCCAGCTCTGCAGCTTCTACGCCCTGGCGGTTGAGGTAACCGTACTTGAGCACGTTGGTCAGAGAGCCTGCATCCTTGCCGCCCTTTGCGGGGCCGGTGTAGCCTGCTTTGCCCAGTCTGCTGGGTGCGGTAAAGCCTGCCAGAGTGATTGCAGAACGCATCTGCTCATCGTTGGCGCCCATCAGCTTGGCAGCAACTGCTGCTGCGGAGTAAGAGTCAGCAACTGTGGAGTCGTGGGCGGGGTTACGCATACGTGCTGCAGCCTCGATGCCCAGAACAACTGCGGTGAGGATCTCTTTGCCGGTTGCGCCGACCTGTGCGCCAACAGCAAGAGCTACAGAAACAACAGTTCTGCCGGGGTGGTAAGCGCCGCCCAGCATACCGCTGTTGTTGAGACCGTCGTTAAAATCGTGGGTCTGTGCGTGAACAGCATTGATGAATGCTGCCATTGCTGCGCTGGTCTTGTAGTCGCAGCCTACGGGGGTGATGTCACCCTTTGCCTGCAGAGCCAGAGCGTCCAGACCGTTGCCGTACATTCTGCGGGTCTTTGCGCCTGCCAGCATGCATGCTACTGCATCGGCGACGATGTGCTTGGAGCGGAGAACTACCTCTTCGGGCAGGTCTTCAAACTTGGTGTTTGCCAGAAACTCCATCATGTCCTGACCGAGGTACTTGGTCTGATGGCGCTCGCGCTTGAGTTCAAACATTTTTATCTCCTCCATACTGATATAAATAATATTACAAATAGACCTATACAGTCATTGTACCACAGTATAGCCGCTGTTGCAAGTGGGCAGGCTGCGCAAATCGTTTCTCGTTATTATGCACAATTATTATATAGCCTTTTTATGCAATATAACGAAAATATTTTAAACTTTCGTATTTTTGTTGAAACCGCTTACAATCTATTGTATAATCTGCACATTAAATAACATCATTTTTTGTATAAATTGCGAGGTATGTATGTCTGTAGGACTTTTTGACATTCTTGGGCCTATTACGGTAGGGCCTTCTTCTTCTCACACGGCGGGCGCTGTGCGTATCGGTCAGGTGGCACGGATGCTGCTGGGCGAGGACGTCAAGCGCGCCGAGATCACATTCTACGGCTCTTTTGCCGAGACCTACCGCGGTCACGGTACGGAC
>JAFYMQ010000183.1 GCA_017556565.1 Clostridia bacterium
GCCGCCCCTACATGACGGGGGATATGTCCCCTGCGGCGACCGATTGGATCGCGCGGGCGGGCACAGAGACCCAACCCTACGTGACGGGGGATATGTCACCTGCGGTGACGGATTGGATAGCGCGGGCGGGCACAGAGACCCGCCCCTGCATGACGGGGGATATGTCACCTGCGGCGACCGATCAAACAACGCGGGCGGGCACGGAGACCCGCCCCTACATGGCTTTTTAATCGTCGGCAACGCCGACACCGACATGCAGGCATAGCCTGCAATTCATGCCCGCAGGGCAATTCATGAAAGCGTCAGCTATCAATTCACGCAGATGCAATCTGCAATTCATTTCCTTCTGCATTCTGCATTTTCCTGATCTACATATTGGGGGTAGGGCAGGGGATATACCAAATATACGATTTTCAGTATTGCACTTATAATATTTTTATTATCATCAAAAAAATACCATTGATTTTTGCCTATTGCTATTTACTTTTCAATTTGGATTTGGTATAGTTTATACGTACGAAAGTATATATTTTTGCAAAAACTATTATAAATTGGAGGAAGACACATGGTAGAAGTCATCAAAAAAGGTGCGTATCTGGTAAACAATCAGATCGTCTGGGCTGACGAAGCTAAGGGCATGGAGGCAGCTGACGCTGCAAGAGAAAAGACCATTGCTTATTCTATTCTTCGCGCTCACGACAAGAGCACAGATCCCAAGAAGATGAGAATCAAGTTCGACGCTCTGATCTCTCACGATATCACCTTTGTTGGTATCATCCAGACCGCTAAGGCTTCCGGTCTGAAGAAGTTCCCCATCCCCTACGCAATGACAAACTGCCACAACAGCCTTTGCGCAGTTGGCGGCACCATCAACGAAGACGACCACGCTTTCGGTCTGTCTGCAGCACGTAAGTACGGCGGTATCTACGTTCCCGCTAACCAGGCTGTTATCCATCAGTACGCTCGTGAGCGTCTGGCTGGCTGCGGCAAGATGGTTCTGGGCTCCGACTCCCACACCCGTTACGGCTCCTACGGCTGCATGGGCGTTGGTGAAGGCGGCGGCGAGCTGGTAAAGCAGCTGCTTGAGAACACCTACGACGTAGCAGCTCCCGAAGTTGTTATGGTATACCTGGACGGCAAGCCCCGCAAGGGCGTAGGTCCCCAGGACGTTGCTATCGCTCTGGTAGCAGCTACTTTCCCCAAGGGCGACGTCAAGAACAAGATCCTCGAGTTCGTAGGCCCCGGTGTTGCTAACCTGTCCTCCGACTTCCGTATCGGTGTTGACGTTATGACCACCGAGACTTCCTGCCTGTCCTCCATCTGGGCAACAGACGAAGTCACCAAGAAGTTCTACGAGAACATCGGCCGTCCCGAAGATTACAAAGAGCTGAAGCCCGCTGAGGGTGCATACTACGACAGCGTAGTAAAGATCGATCTGGACAAGGTCGAGTGTATGATCGCTCTGCCCTTCCATCCCTCCATTGCTTACACCATCCACGAGCTGCAGGCTGACCCCGAAGGCATCCTGGCAAAGGTCGAGGAAGAGTGCAACAAGCAGCTGGGCGGCAAGGTTCAGATGGATCTGCGCCGCAACATCGTTGACGGCAAGGTCACCTGCGACCAGGGCGTCATCGTTGGCTGCTCCGGCGGTATGTACGAGAACATCGTTGAGGCTGCTGCTATCCTGGAAGGCCAGTCCATCGGCAACGGCTACTTCGATATGAGCGTATATCCCTCCTCCACCCCCATCAGCCTGGCTATCACCAAGAACGGCACTGCTACCAAGCTTATGGAGGCCGGCTGCGTCATGAAGCCCGCATTCTGCGGTCCTTGCTTCGGTGCAGGTGATACCCCTGCTAACAACGCTCTGTCCATCCGTCACGCAACCCGTAACTTCGCAAACCGCGAAGGTTCCAAGCCCGGCAACGGCCAGATCTCCGCTGTCGCTCTGATGGACGCTCGTTCCATCGCTGCTACCGCAGCAAACGGCGGCGTTCTTACCGCAGCTACCGATTTCGATTACGAACTGCCCACCGCTGAGCAGCTCGAGTACGTATACGACGGCTCCGTCTATGCAAAGCGCTGCTACGAAGGCTTCAACAGTCCTCAGGAAGAGGCTGAGCTCCGCTACGGTCCCAACATCAAGGATTGGCCCGCAATGCCCGCTCTGCAGGATGACCTGCTCGTAAAGCTCTGCGCAGTTATCCACGATCCCGTTACCACCACCGACGAGCTGATCCCCTCCGGTGAAACCAGCTCCTACCGTTCTAACCCCATCGGCCTGTCCGAGTTCGCTCTGTCCCGCCGTGTTCCCGAGTACGTTGGCCGCTCCAAGGCTGTCCGCGCTCTCGAGGAAGCTCGCGAGAAGGGTGAGGTAGCTCAGGAAGTTAAGGACGCTCTGGCAAAGGTCGGCGGCGACGCTGCAAAGACCACCATCGGCTCCTGCGTATTCGCACGTCGTCCCGGTGACGGCTCTGCTCGTGAGCAGGCTGCTTCCTGCCAGAAGGTTCTGGGCGGCTTCGCTAACATCTGCTACGAGTACGCTACCAAGCGTTATCGCTCCAACTGCATCAACTGGGGTATCGTTCCCTTCACCATGGATGCATCCGTCGAGTTCCCCTACGAGGACGGCGAGTGGGTATATGTTCCCGGCGTCAAGAAGGCTATTGCTGAGGGCGTAGAGGAAATGACCGCTACCGTTATCCGCAAGGATGGCACCACCGCTGAGCTGCCCCTCAAGTGTGCAGGCCTCACCGCTGACGAGCGCCTGATCCTCCAGGAAGGCTGCCTGATGAACTACTACGCAGCAGGCTACGGCAAGGCATAAGCTGAACCCCATTACAAACATTCTTTCGTGTATCCCTGCCCACTTCGGGCAGGGGTGCACGGTGCAATAACTGCACCGATAATATATAATAAGGAGAAAACGACAATGGCTAAGATTAAAATGACTACCCCCCTCGTCGAGATGGACGGCGACGAGATGACCCGCATCCTGTGGGCTATGATCAAGGACAAGCTCATCACTCCCTTTGTTGACCTGAAGACCGAGTACTATGACCTGGGCCTGCTCTATCGTAACGAGACCAAGGATCAGGTTACCGTAGACGCTGCAAACGCAACCAAGAAGTACGGTGTTGCTGTTAAGTGCGCTACCATCACCCCCAACAAGCAGCGTATGGAAGAGTATCCTGAGCTGACCGAGATGTGGAAGTCCCCCAACGGCACCATCCGTTCCATCCTGGACGGCACCGTTTTCCGTGCTCCCATCTGCATCGACGCTATCAAGCCCGTCGTAAAGAACTGGAAGAAGCCCATCACCATCGCTCGTCACGCATACGGCGACGTTTACAAGTCTGTTGACTTTGCTACCACCGAGCCCGGCGTTGCAACCCTGACCTTCAAGGGCGAGAGCGGCGAAGAGAAGAGCGTTACCGTTCAGAAGACCGACGGCCCCACCGTATGGCAGGGCGCACACAACAAGGCAAAGTCCATCCGCAGCTTTGCTCGTGCTTGCTTCCAGTACGCAATCGACACCAAGCAGGATCTGTGGTTCTCCACCAAGGACACCATCGCTAAGGTTTATGACGGCGAGTTCAAGAAGATCTTCGAGGAAGAGTTCGTAGATTACAAGGCTAAGTTCGACGAGCTGGGCATCGAGTACTTCTACACCCTGATCGACGACGCAGTTGCACGTGTTATCCGCTCCGAGGGCGGCTACATCTGGGCTTGCAAGAACTACGACGGCGACGTTATGTCCGACATGGTCTCCACCGCTTTCGGTTCTCTGGCTATGATGACCTCCGTTCTGGTTTCTCCCGACGGCACCACCGAGTACGAAGCTGCTCACGGCACCGTTACCAAGCACTACTACAAGCACCTGAAGGGTGAGAAGACCTCCACCAACTCCATGGCTACCATCTTTGCATGGTCCGGCGCTCTGAAGAAGAGAGGCGAGCTGGACGGTCTGACCGATCTGGTCGACTTCGGCAACAAGCTGGAAGAGGCTTGCTTCGACACTCTGAATGACGGCATCATGACCAAGGACCTGGTAGGTCTGGTAGAAGAAGGCTTCAAGGCTACAGCTGTTAACTCCGAGGAGTTCCTCGATGCTATCGCTGAGCGCCTGGCAAAGAAGCTTGCTTAATTAAATCAATATCAATCGAGGGACGGGCAAGCCCCGTCCCTTGAAAACCTTAAAAATACTTTAACCGGAGGGTATACAGATGAAACTTGTTAAAAAAGCCATAGCCGGTACTATGGAATCCAGCGACATCATGATCACCATCGCTCCCGCTGAGGAGAAGGGCATCAAGCTGGATCTGCAGAGCTCGGTTATGCAGCAGTACGGCAAGCAGATTGAAGCCGTTATCAAAGAAACTCTGGCAGGCATCGGCGTAGAAAGCGCTGAGGTCGTAGCTATCGACAAGGGCGCTCTGGACTGCACCATCCGTGCCCGCGTAGGCGCTGCAGCATTCCGTGCCGCAGAGAGCACCGATTTCGCATGGGAGGTACGCAAGTAATGGAAAAGCGTTATACAAAAGAAAGACTTCGCCGCAGCATGATGTTCGTGCCCGGCAACAACCCCGGTATGATCGCTGACTCCCGTATCTACAACGCAGACAGCATCATGTTCGACCTGGAAGACTCGGTCTCCTACACCGAAAAGGACACCGCTCGTTTCCTGGTTTACAACGCTCTGAAGACTCTCAACTTCGGCAAGAAGGAAATCGTCGTCCGTATCAATGACCTGGCTTCCGGCCTGGGCATCAAGGACCTGGAAGCTATCGTTCCCGCAGGTGTTCACGTTGTTCGTCTGCCCAAGACCGACAGCGCACAGGACGTTATCGACTGCGAGAGAGAGATCGAGCGCATCGAGAAAGAGCACGGCATCCCCGTTGGCAGCACCGGTATGATGGCTGCTATCGAGAGCGCTAACGGCGTTCTCAACGCACGTGAGATCGCTCACGCCAGCGACCGTCTGATCGGTATCGCTCTGGGCGCAGAGGACTACGTCACCGACCTGAAGACCACCCGTGCAGACGGCACCGAGCTGCTGTTTGCCCGCAGCATGATCCTCAACGGCGCACGTTCCGCAGGCATCGCTGCTCTGGACACCGTTTACTCCGACGTTAATAACGAAGAAGGCTTCATCGCTGAGTGCACACTCATCAAGAAGCTGGGCTTCGACGGCAAGTCCGTCATCAATCCCCGTCAGATCGCTCCTCTGCACAAGTGCCTTGTTCCCGGTGAGAAGGATCTCCGCAAGGCTTATGCAATCATGGACGCTATCGCAGAAGCTAATGCCAAGGGCAGCGGCGTTGCCAGCCTGAACGGCAAGATGATCGACAAGCCCGTTGTTATCCGCGCTCAGCGCCTTATCGCCCTTGCCGAAGCAGACAAGGCAGCAGCAGAGGAGGAATAAACCATGGTAGAACTTAACAAGATCCCTCACATTGGTGAGATCGCCAACCGCGGCGTATACGCAGGCCCCAAGGCAAAGAAGACCGAGAACTTTGCAACCCGTACCGATTCTCCCGACAAGATCCTTGCTACTATCGAGGACGCTGTCAAGGCAACCGGCCTCAAGGACGGTATGACCATCTCCTTCCACCACCACTTCCGTGGCGGTGACCACATCGTCAATCAGGTTGTTGACGTTCTGGCAAAGATGGGCTTTAAGAACCTGACTCTGGCTGCAAGCTCCCTGTCCGGTGTTCATGCTCCCCTGATCGACCACATCAAGAACGGTGTTATCTCTCACATCGAGACCTCCGGTCTGCGTGGCGAGCTGGCAGAGCAGATCTCCCGCGGCCTGATGGAGTTCCCCATCGTATTCCGCAGCCACGGCGGCAGAGCTGCTGCTATCGACAGCGGCGAGCTGCACATTGACGTTGCATTCCTGGGCGCACCTTCCTGCGATCCCTACGGCAACGCTAACGGCTACAGCCGTGACGACGACGACTCCATCCTCTGCGGCTCCATGGGCTACGCAGTACCCGATGCAACCCACGCAGACAAGGTCGTTGTCCTGACCAACAATCTGGTCAAGTACCCCAATATGCCCTGCGCTATCCCCGAGCATCAGGTTGACTACATCGTAGTTATCGACGATATCGGCGATCCCAAGGGCATTATGTCCGGTGCAACCCGCTACACCAAGAACCCCAAGGAGCTGCTCATCGCTCAGACCGCTGCTGAGGTCATCGACGCAGCAGGCTACTTCTATGACGGCTTCTCCATGCAGATGGGTTCCGGCGGCGCATCTCTGGCAGCCGCACGTTACCTCCGTCAGATGATGATCGACAAGGGCATCAAGTGCCGTTTCGCTCTGGGCGGTATCACCGGTCAGATCGCTTCCATGCACGAGGAAGGCCTTGTTGAGCGCATTCTGGACGTTCAGTCCTTCGACCTTGACGCTGCACAGAGCCTCAAGAAGAACTTTGACCATCATCAGATCAGCGCTACCTACTACGCAAGCTTCCTGCAGGATGCAGCAGTAGATCAGCTGGACTTCGTTATCCTCTCCGCTCTGGAGATCGATACCGACTTCAACGTCAACGTCCTCACCGGTTCTGACGGCGTTATCCGCGGCGCTATCGGCGGACATCCCGACACCGCAGCAGGTGCAAGCCTGGCAGTCGTCGTTGCTCCTCTGACCCGCGGCAGAATCCCCTCCATCATCGACAAGGTCAACACCGTTGTCACCCCCGGTGCAACCGTTGACGTAGTCGTCACCGATCAGGGTGTCGCTGTCAACCCCAACCGTCCCGAAGTAGCCGAAAAGCTCAAGGCTGCAGGCATCAAGGTCTTCACCATTGAGCAGCTGAAGGCAAAGGCAGAAGCCATCGTCGGCAAGCCCGAGCCCATCCGCTACAAGGACAACATCGTAGGCGTTGTTATGTACCGCGACAATACCGTCATCGACGTTATCCGTCAGATCGAAGAATAATTGATGCGGGAGATCACCCTACAACAAGTATTAGATGCTCGCGAGCGGCGTGTCGAAAGACAACGCCGCTTGCTTGTATCTCACAACAAGCCTCTTTTGGTGCTCAATATGAACATCGCAGGCCCCATCAAGCGCAGCGGTGCGGTGGATTTTGCATTCTTTGAGGGTGTGGCTGCCATTGACCGCCGTCTGGGCGACAGGGTAGTGGAGCGAGAGCTGACCGACGAGCTGACAGGCCTCGAGTACGTCTGGGTCTGCGACATGGACGGCGAAGCGCTCAAGGATCTCGCCGTGCAGGAAGAGACCGCCCGACCTGTAGGCCGCCTGTATGATCTGGACGTCATCGGTCTTGACGGAATGAAGTACAGCCGCAACACCCCCCGCGAATGTATCGTCTGCGGCGGCCCGGTCGGTGTGTGCTCGCGCAGCCGCGCCCACGGTCTGCCCGCCATTATTGAGGCTACCAATAACAGGCTGATGGAGTTTGCCGCCGACAGACTGAGCGAAATTGCCGTACAGTCGCTGAGGCAGGAGGTCGATCTGACCCCCAAACCCGGACTTGTCGACCGTAACAACAGCGGCGCACACACGGACATGGACATCACAATGTTCTATCGCTCTGCCGAGTGTCTGAAAGGCTACTTTGAGCAGGCGGTACTGCTCGGAGCAGGCGGCGACGACTGTATGAAAGCTCTGCAGCAGGCAGGACTGGATGCCGAGCAGGCAATGTTTGCCGTGACAGGCGGCGTCAACACCCACAAAGGCGCGATTTACGCCTTCGGACTGGTGCTGGCAGCGCTGGGCGCGGTCATGGTGCGCGGCGGAGACCTGTTTGAGCGGGCAGCCGAGCTTGCAAAGCAGGGAGTGCCGCCTCAGAACACCCACGGCACCGCAGTAAAAGCCAAGTACACCGCAGGCGGCGCGAGAGCCGAGGCGTTTGCAGGCTTCCCCCATGCCAGAGCGGCGCAGCAGATCATGCGCGAAGACGGCGGCGACGGGGTGCGTGCGTTTGTGAGCCTGCTTGAGCGGGTAGAAGATACCAATCTGCTCTACCGCGGCGGCAGGGAAGGGCTGGAATACGTGCAGTCGGCGGCGCGGGAAATATTGGCGCAGGGCAGAGAAAACTACGCAAAAAATCTGCTGGCGCTGGACAAAGAGTGCATAAAACGCAATCTGTCCCCCGGCGGAAGTGCCGACATCATCGCCCTGACATACCTGTTAGATAGTACAAGAGAAATATGGCAGTAATTTAGGGAACGGACTGATTTCACGATTCTACTGCAGAACCCCGGCATCGCCGTACACATAGTACTGCCAATGCCGTTGTTCTTTGTATAATGCGCGAAATCCCCGTTCCCCCAAGGCTCCCCTTGTTGTAAGGGGAGCTGTCTTTTTGTCAAAAAAGACTGAGGGGATATAATCCGCGAAATCCATCGATTTCCCCGAGCATATTCAATGGCACAATTGTAGGGGTCGGCGTCCTCGACGACCCGCGTTAACAAATCGGTCGCGCAGCGACACCTTCACTTGCCGTAGGCAAACTTCACTGCAACGCAACTTCACCGCAACGCAACTTCACCGCAACGCAACTTCACCTTTTCACCCTTACCCCTTTGACCTTTTGCATAATCCGTGCTAAACTGTAAAATATATACAAGAAAGGATGACTACCATGTATTTGCAGGATTATTTAATATTTCTTCTGGCAATAGTTGCTTGTATGATATTTTCGGCGATCGCATCTACCAAGGTCAACTCCACCTTTCAGAGCTACAACCGTGTCCGTTCCCGCTCGGGTTATACCGGCAGCGAGGCAGCCCGTCATCTGATGACCCTCAACGGCGTTCACGGGATCTCGGTGGGCAGGGTCGGCGGCAGGCTGACCGACCACTACCACCCCACGAAAGCCGTGGTCAATCTGTCCGAAAGTACCTATAACAACTCCTCGGTCGCAGCCCTTGCCGTTGCCGCGCACGAAATCGGCCACGTTATGCAAAAACAGACCGGCTACGGCTTCTACAATATCCGCACCGCACTGGTGCCCGTGGTGAACTTTGCATCCCACCTTGCCATGCCCATGGTGGTGTTGGGTCTGCTCATCGAATACCTGTCTCTGGTGGCAAACCCCGATCTGGGCTTCAATATTGCGATGATCGGCGTGGTGCTCTACGGCGGCTCGCTGCTGTTTGCTCTGGTCACCCTGCCCGTCGAACTCAATGCCTCCCGCCGCGCAAAAGAAATGCTCCTGCGTGAAGGCATCCTGTACGAAGACGAAATGGAAGGCGCGCAAAAAGTCCTCACCGCCGCCGCCATGACCTATCTTGCATCCCTGCTGACCAATCTGGTGTATTTCCTGCGGTTTTTGCTCCGCGTGCTGACCGCCTTCGGCAAACGCGAAAGAAGATAAAACAGTATATTATATATATGTATAAACCCGGCGGGATCTCACTCCCACCGGGTTTTACACTCCGCATAATTGTAGGGGAGGCAGCCCTCTGCCTCCCGCACGCCGAGATACCACCGTCGCTGCGCTCGGCGCTTTTTTCGCCTTGTCACCCTGAGCGCAGTCGAAATCCGAGCATAGCGAGGATCGAATGATGCGCAGCATCGGGATCTGCATATTCAATGGCACAATTGTAGGGGTCGGCGTCCCCGACGACCCGCGTTAACAAATCGTCGCGCAGCGACACCTCTATTGAGCCTTCCCCTTGATGGGGAAGGTGGCATTTGCGGAGCAAATGACGGATGAGGTGGAATCTTGGCTCTCCCTTTGGGAGAGCTGTCGAGCGAAGCGAGACTGAGAGGGTTTACTCACGCCGCAGGCGTATATCGAATTGCGAAGCAATATATCGAGTTTGCACCGGCAAACATATCGAGTTGCCGCAAGGCAACATATCGACTCTTCACAGAGCCGTCGGCTTTGCCGGCACCTTCACTTGTCCTGCAAACTTCACTGCAACGCAACCCAACCCCCCCCTCTGTGCCACATATTTTCCCAATCACACCGTTTATTTTGTCATTTTATGTTACAAAACCCGCGTTATTTTACAGTTGTGTTACAGTAGCGCCCAAACTATTGCAATTTATTTTTGCCCGTGGTATCATTCAATCATCAAATAATGTCGCTATAATTGCGACAAATTTTTAGGAGGAAAAACAATGAGCACCATGAAGAAGATCCTTTCTCTGACCCTGGCACTCGCAATGCTCATGAGTGTTTCCGTCTTCGCCGGTTTCGCAGATGCTGCTGAAATCGACAAGGATGCTACCGAGGCTGTTAACCTGCTCGCAGCAGTTAACATTCTGAACGGTATCCCCCAGGAAGATGGCACTACTGACTTTGCACCCGCTGCTACTATCAAGCGCGCAGAAGCAGCTAAGATGATCTACGTTCTCCGCAACGGCGGTAAGGACGACGGCGCTACCACCTGGAAGGGCGTTGTCACCTTCGCAGACTGCAAGGACCACTGGGCTGCTGGCTATATCGCATACTGCGAAGCTTACGGCATCATCAACGGCCGCACTGAGACCGTCTTTGATCCCGAAGCACCCGTAACCGGCATCGAGCTGGCTAAGATGCTGCTCACCACCGCTGGCTACAAGACCGAGGCTGAAGGCTTCACCGGCGCAAACTGGGAGAAGAACGTTGTTGCTGAGGCTAACGCTGTTAACCTCTTCGCAGGCGTTAAGTTTGCTATCACCGATGCAGCACCCCGTCAGTGGGCAGCTGTTATGTTCAAGAACGCTTTCGAAGTCAACGTTCCCACCTACATCGGCGACTACAGAGTAGACGGCATCCTGAATGGCGTTCAGGCTATCTCTGTTAAGGAGAAGTTCCTGAAGCTGACCGAGGCTGAGGCTGTTGTTCTTGCTACCAAGACCGCTTCCGTCACCGGCACCTACGCTACCGCTGCTACCAAGACTCTGCTCAAGGTTGGCACCGAGATCGGCGAAGTTGATTTCACCGTTGCTGACGCTCTCGTAGGTCAGCAGGTTAAGGTTGCTGTATACAACGATGAGAGCATCCTCGGCATCGTTGCTACCGGCAAGGCTGTTATTGGCGAGCTGAAGGTTGGCGCTAAGATCACCTCCGGCACCGATAAGGATAAGTACCCTGTAACCGTTGGCGGCACCACCATCGGCAACAAGGCTACTACCGATGTTATCTGCGGCACTCTGACTGTTCAGAACGTTCTGGATCAGCAGGCTAAGAAGGGCAACTGGGTTGCTTACACCGCATACGATGTAGACGGCAACAAGACCGTTGACTAC
>JAFYMQ010000184.1 GCA_017556565.1 Clostridia bacterium
CATAATGGCGGTGTCACCTTGCGGGGACGAATAACTACTTCGGGCGGGCACAGAGACCCGCCCCTACGACCACGGCTCTCTTGCGCAACGAAAGTGTCCGTTTTATGAAAAAGTAAATGGTGCATAGCCGCGCTTGCTATGCATGATAAAAATGCGGGAGGGGAGACCCCTCCCCTACGGTGATGAAAATGCGGGAGGGGAGACCCCTCCCCTACGGTGATGATTGTAGGGGAGGCGTTTTGCCTCCCGTTTGTTGTCCCAAATCAAGACGTATCCATCAAAAAAAGAGGACAGAGAGTGTAAAAACATTCTCTGTCCTTTTGTTATGTGATTGCGGTTTTTCAGTGCTTGTTGCGGGGTTTTACCTTTTCGCGGGTACCGTCGGGGCGGACGATAACGGTATTGTCCAGCGTGGCGCGGAGGTTTGCGGTGTAGGCATCGATATATTCGCGTCTGAGCACCGCTCTTTCTTCCTGCTCGGCTTGTGTCAGTTCACGCTCTTTTGCAATGCGTGCAAGCTCGTTTATTCTGTCGATTTTTTTCTGATCCATAATTATTCTCCCGATACTTTTATGCCGCTCTTGAGGTAGACGCTGGGCGATGCGAACACGCTGCCCATAGGCTCGCTGAGATGGGTATCGTTGCCTATTGTGTCGATGCTCTGCAGCAGTTTGGCAAAGGTGCCTGCCACCGTGATACCGTCGATGGGGCGGGTGATCTTGCCGTCTTTGACCTCAAAACCCGAAGCCAGCAGCGAAAAATCACCGGTCACAGGCTCTGCGCCTGCGTGCAGACCGCTGAGCTGACAGATAAGCAGACCGTCGCCCATGATCCGCAGCATATTCTCAAGAGAGGTCTCGCCCTCCTCAAGCACCAGATTGGTGCAGCCCACGCCGATGGGCGAGCTCAGGGAGGGGCGGTGTGCGTTGGCGGTGGTTTTGCAGCCGGCTTTTTTGGCTGTTTTCAGATTGTGCAGCAGCGAGCATAGCTTGCCCTCACGCACCAGCGGAGTGACCTGACTCAGGCTGCCCTCATCGTCAAAGGGGCGGGGCAGAGCGCGCAGGAAGGGGTCGTCGGTCAGATTGACGCAGGCGGCTGCGATTGTCTGACCTTCTTTGCCTGCCAGAGGGGACAGACCCTTTTGCACGTTGTCTGCATAGAACTGCTCGCAGAAAACGCCCAGCAGGCTTGTCATGGCTTTGCCCTGAATGATCATCTTGTAGTCTCCGCCGGGGATGCTCGCAGCGCCAAACTTGGACATTGCCTGCTGCACGCCGCGGAGTGCGGTGGATTTGGGGGAGCGGACGTCCGCTCCCTGTGCAAAGGTGTAGCCGTTCTGTTTTTCTTCGCCTTTTTCGGCGACGGGGGAGAAGCAGCTGACCAGTACACTTGAGGTGTAGGCTGCATCCAGACCCTGAGTGTTGGAGATGACCGTGGTGAACACGGATTTTGCCACTTCGTTGTACTGTACCCGCTTGATGCACTCGTCAGCCTTGAGGGCGTAGTGCTCGGTGTCCAGCGCGATATCGATCATGTCGCCGGTGCTGACACGCTCGGCGGTATCGTCGCTGTCGGGCATATCATAGGCGCAGGGACAGTCGGTGTTCATGGGGTGATCGTCGGGGGAGGCATATTTTGCGTTGTCGATGGCCTTCGCCACTGCGGAGTCGGGGTCGTCCATACTCTCGGTGTAATAATATCCGTCTCTGCCCTGACACTTGACACGCAGGCAGACGCCCGATGCGTGGCTGTAGGTAAGTGACTCGACCTTTTGCTCAAGAACCGAAACAGCGGTATCCTCGCTGTCGCGCATAAAAAGCTCGGCACCGTCGCAGCCCTGTGCTGCGACAAGCTCAAAGACCCTGCGCTTGTACTCGTCAAATCTCACAGCATTTCCCCCTTTCCGCCTACGGTGATGCCCTTTATTCTGATGCAGGGCTGACCTACATTGGTGGGAACAGAGCCCGAACTTGAGCCGCAGACGCCTGCCGCCAGCTCAAGATTGTCGCTGACCCGGTCTATATCCATCAGCACCTTGCCGCCCTTGCCGATCAGCGAGGCACCGCGGACGGGGGTGTGGATCTTGCCGTTTTTGACCCAGTAGGCCTCGTTGACCGCAAAGTTGAACTCACCTGTCAGGGGATTGACGCTGCCGCCGCCCATTTTGATGGCGTACAGACCGTCACCCATGGTGGCGATCATCTCGTCGCGGTTGTCCTTGCCGGGTGCGATAAAGGTGTTGGTCATACGGGATGTGGGGGCAAAGGTATAGTCCTGCCGCCTGCCGTTGCCGGTAAGGGCGATACCCATACGGCGGGAGCCGATAATGTCGCTCATATAGCTCTTGAGTATGCCGTTTTCGATCAGCAGGTTGCGTTTGGTCTCCGTACCCTCGTCGTCAACGGCGCAGCTGCCCCACTCGCCGTCCATTGTGCCGTCGTCAACGGCGCTGACGCAGGGGGAGGCGATCTGCTGACCGATCTTGCCGCAGAACTCGCTGTTGCCATAAGCCACCGCCGAAGTCTCCAACGAGTGACCGCAGGCTTCGTGGAAAATAACGCCGCCAAAGCCGCTTTCAACAACAACGGGGAAGAAACCGGCGGGGCATTCGGGGGCAGAAAGCATCATAAGTGCCGACTGTGCGGCCTGCTTGCCCAGTTCGGCAGGATCGATGCGGTCAAACAGCTCGTAGCCGCAGCCCGAACCGGGCGCCATAAAGCCTGTCTGCATATCTCCGCCCTCGCTGGCAACCGCCTGAACACGGATACGGGTACGGACGCGGCGGTCGGTGGTGAACAGACCCTCGCTGGAGCAGATGAGCACACGCTGATCCACGTCTGCAACCGAGGCTTTGACCTGACTGATGCGGGGATCTACGCCGCTGCCTGCGCGGCACGCGTCGATAAGCAGCTTGGCGCGGTAGGCGTTGTCGATATCCTCGGCTGCTTTGAGAGGATAAGCGCCAAAAGAGCGCACCTCAAACCTGACCGCCTGAGCCTGTCTGTCCTGAGCCAGAGCATCGGCGGCAGCCTGGGCGGCTGCGATAATGTCGTTTTCGTTAAGGCCGGCGGTGTAGGTATAAATATACCTTGAGCCGTCCAGCACACGTACGCCGCATCCGCAGCGGCGGGAAGAAGAAGCACCGTCGCTCTCGCCACTCTGCATACTCAGGCTATTGGATGCGGTGTCCTCCAAAAAAAGCTCGGCATAGTCGCCGCCACGGGAAAGGGCGACGTCAAGAGCCTTTTGTGCTGTAGATTGACTGATCATAGGTTGGTAATCCTCCGTTTGTGAAATGGAGATATTAGCTAATAGTTAATAGCTAATAACTAATAACGAAGAGCTCTTAGCTATTAGCTTTATTTCGCTCTGGCTTCGGCAGCTATCACTGTGTTCTCCATCAGCATGGCAATGGTCATCTGTCCTACGCCGCCGGGGACGGGGGTCAGGTAGCCTGCCTTTTCTTTTACACTTTCAAAGTCGACGTCGCCGCACAGCTCACCGTTGACACGGTTGATGCCCACGTCGATGACGATAGCGCCTTCTTTTATCATATCGGCGGTGACAAAGTTAGGCTTGCCGATAGCGGCAACAACAATATCGGCGCGGCGTGTGTAGTCGGCAAGATTTTCGGTCTTGGAGTGGCACAGGGTAACGGTTGCGTTGCGTGCGGTCAGCAGCAGGGCGGCAGGCTTGCCAACGATCAGGCTTCTGCCGATAACAACGGCGTTTTTGCCCGCAATGTCCACACCGCAGGAGTCGA
>JAFYMQ010000023.1 GCA_017556565.1 Clostridia bacterium
GAAGCCGAGATAAAAAAATCGGTGGAGTCTCTCAAACTGCTGGGCGTGGACAAACAAACCGCGCTGAGCATCATAGAAAAAAGCTGGGAGGTAAAATAATGAAAAAACACCTGTCTGTTATAGGCCTCTTCTGCCGCACGACTTTGTACAGACTGCTCGGACTCTCTGTTTTGGCAATAGTGGCAGAGGTCATACTGTTTACTCAGGCACTCAAAAACAACCCCGATTTGGGCATAGAGCTGCTTATAGAAAACTCCCGTGTGCCCTTTGTGTTTGCGGCATGGTTCTTGCTGTTTACATTTATTCTGGTGTTGCCCGGCTGCGATTTCAAAAGCCGCAGTGTTTACACCTTCCGACGTTTGCGTATCAGCGAAAGGGCGGTTTTTGTATGTCAGGCAATATACAATATGGCATGCTATATAATGCTGCTTTGTATGCAGATAGTAACGGCATACGGATTGTGTGTGCTATATACCCATCTTGCACCTGCTGAGCTTTTGAGTGGGCATACGGTATTTCTGGCATTTTACCGCAGTGATTTTCTGCATAGCATACTGCCCTTGCAGGAGGGGATGAGATGGGGATTGATGGCAATAGCCATATTGAGTATGGGTATATGCACAGCCAATTTCCCGTTTATGAACCGCCGCGGCAGCTTTGGCATGACCACGGTGGCAAACACTGTTATTGTTATGGGTTTTTATGTGCGTGAGCTTGGATATTTCGGACTGTTGCCCCTTGTTACATTCCTGACGATGGGAATAGCTTTGTTCAACGTATTCACGTGGGAGGAAGAAGATGAAGTTTACGAAAACGGCGCGGCTATTTGAGCGGTTTGCTCCTCCGGGTATGCCGCTCAAGTCCATGAGCAACAGCGTTGTGGGCGGCAGTATAATATCGGCATTTTGGGCACTGCTGATATTTCTGATTAGATACTGGCAAAAATACGATAATCTGTTCTATACGGATTACGCAGGAGTGTCACATCTGTACGAGGGTGCGGTTATGCCCGATTTTGGGTATATATTTGGCGACAGTTTGATGCTCTTCAATATTCTGGCACTGTCGATGGTCGGATTTATTGTATATTTTTATGCTTACTATTACCGCGGAGGCAAAAGCATCTATACCATGCGCCGTTTGCCCAACCGCTGGGAGATACACAAGCGGAGTATAGTGCTGCCTCTGCTGGCGGTAATAACTGTACTGGCAGCGGCTTTTGTGATGGTTATGATTTGTTTTGGTCTATATATGATTTTTACGCCTGACCAATGCTTGACACCCGACCAATGGTCAAAACTGTGGAGGGAAATATTATGATAAAAATACAAGGTCTCAGAAAAAGCTACGGCGGCAAACAAGCCCTCAAAGGTGTCTCTCTCGAGCTGCCCAGAGGTGAGATAGTCGGTCTCTTTGGCGAAAACGGCGCAGGCAAATCCACACTGATGAAGTGTATACTGGATTTTCTGCCCTATACAGGCAGTATCACTCTTGACGGAGAAAAGATCACCCGCAAAAATATCGCCCAAATATCCTTTGCCACCAGTGAGCACTCTTTCTTTGGCAATCTGTCGGCAGCGGGTCACAGAGATTTTTACAAAGAGCATTTTCCCGATTTTTCCGACAAGCGGTTTTTGTCCCTCATGGACTTTTTTGAGCTGCCCATGAACAAGCCCATCAAGAGCTTTTCCACCGGACAGAAAAATCAGTTCGAGGTTATTTTAGCCCTATGTCAGGGTGCGGATTATATACTGATGGATGAGCCTTTTGCGGGCAACGATATTTTTAACCGCGAGGATTTTTACAAGGTGCTTTTGGGCATATTGACCGAGCGCGAGACGGTAATTTTGAGTACCCACCTGATAGAGGAGGTCGCCGATTTTATCGGCAGAGCCGTGCTCATCAGCCACGGCGAGATAGTGGGAGACGTGTATACAAGCCGGCTTGAGGACGAGGGCAAAACCCTGATGAGTTATATAAAGGAGACCTACCACTATCGCGCTGACCGGGTCAGCCGTGCACTGGGCGAGCTGAATAACGGCGAGGTGTAAATATGAAATATGCGCTTAGTATTATAGCGGTGCTGCTTGTGCTGCTTATTACGGCAACGGCTGTTATATCGTCAATAATAATGGATGGCAAAGACAAGGTAACCATCTCGGCAGAAACCATATACGGAGACGAGAGTGCCGCACGCGGCATCACCCTTGATATGGATACCAACTACAGGCGGTATCTCTTCTGGCATACCCGCTACAGTGTGGATGCGCCCGAAACCGTGCAGACCGAGTACACCTTTTACGATATCCAGCAGAGGTTTGAACACGTAGATAACAGTCATCCAATGGAGATGCAAGATGATATCAAGTACGGGTTTGATAAGAGCCTCAACTGGGGCATCACAAAAGCCTACAATGAGCTGTATGCTCAGGTCAAGCCCGGCGAGCAAAAAGAGATGGAGATAACCCTCTCGGACTACTACGATTATTATCCGCTGTCGGTTTTCATCAACCTGCCCGGCAGCTATAAGGGCTGGTCAAGCCACGTTCTGTACAGCAGCGACGAGTCGCTGAAAAACGATCACGGACGGTATATAACCCCCTTTACCGAGTATTTCAGGATCCCCGTTCTGCCCGAAAGCCGCCTGATTATATCCATAGGCAAGAGCATCAGCGGCGACAGTGTGTCAACGGGAGGCGGATATTCGGGTGAGGACCATTATTATATCACAACCCACAGCGTAAAAACCGAGGATGCCTTCTACTTTGTGTTCGATGCCCACACAAACACCGACAGGCTGGTTGACACAAGTCTGATAAAAGGCGGCTTCGGCATCTACAAGCTGCCCTATACCCATTCGGGCAAGGAGTATGAGGTATTGGTAGACTCTTTGCAGACGGTGTTTACTCTTGATCCTTACGCCTATATCATCGAGCTTGAGATAAGCGATGACGGCAGACTGATGTATCTGTACACCATAGAGAACGGCATATACACCCTCACCGTGATTGATGCCACGACCTACAAGCAGGTGCAGAAGCTGCAAATTGGAAAAGTAGGTGAGCGGGAGGACAGATATTCTCATTACCGCGGCGACGGGTTTATCACATTTATGCTGGATAGATTTGATCTGTACGTTTATACCCAAAACCCCGACGGCACTTACTCTTTCGGCTTTAAGACCGAGATAGACCGCAATGATGAGGAAATATACTATCTCTCCAAAGCCGACCTGTTCTTAAACTGCGACGGCGAGCGGCTTGTGGTGTGCAAGCTTGATACCAATAAGACCGACTACAGCACCTACTCTCTGAGTATGATGGTATACACAAAGGACGGACTGCAGTACCGCGGCAGATACACTCCAAGCCTGATGGCGGGCGGCAAGTCAAACGATACCGTATACTTTTCAAACTACGACTACCTGACCATAACGTTTGAATAATAACAAAACCGACAGACTTTACGGTCTGTCGGTTTTACTGTTTACATCACCCGCGACAGATCTTTGCGCAGGCGGTTTATTATCTTTTTTTCCAGACGGGATATGTAGGATTGGGATATGCCGAGAGCATCGGCGACTTCTTTTTGGGTCATTTCGTCCTTGCCGCCAAGCCCGAACCGCATGGCGATAATGGTCTGTTCCCGTTGTGGCAGTTTGCCCAGCAGATCAAGCAGAATGTTCCGCTCCGCATCATCCTCCACGGGTCGCATAACAACGTCGGGCTCTGTGCCCAGTATGTCCGACAGCAGCAGTTCGTTTCCGTCCCAGTCGGTATTGAGCGGCTCGTCTATGGACACCTCGCTGCGCTGGTTTGCCGTTTTGCGCAGATGCATCAAAATCTCGTTTTCGATACATCTGGATGCGTAGGTGGCAAGCTTGGTATTCTTGTCAAGACGGTAGGTGTTGACCGCTTTTATCAGTCCTATGGTGCCTATACTCACCAGATCCTCTGTGCCAACCCCGGTATTGTCAAACTTGCGCGCGATATACACAACAAGCCGCAGATTGTGCTCTATCAGCTTCTGCCGCACATCCTGCTCCTGCCCGGTGTAGCGGGAAAGCAGCTCAAGCTCCTCCTCTGCACCCAGCGGCGGCGGAAGTGACTCGCTGCCACCTATGTAGTGTATCTCATTGTCACACTTAAAACCCAGCCGACACAGCAGCCGCTGCAGTTTTTCCAGGATCTTTACAAGAATAACTCTCATTTTTCACACTCCTATGATAGCGCCGCACCCGTTTACGGTTATTTCGCGGTGGCTTATTCCTACAAGTCTTGGGTCTTTTTTGCCGTTGACCGTCATGCGCTCCGGCTTGATACACACCATCAGCCCGCCGTCGCCTGCGGTGGAGTAAGGTATCAGCGAAAACACGCCGGGATGCATCCGTCCCAGCTCCTCAAAGCATCGGTGTGGCGGCATCCCCTCTCTCAGCACACGGGCGGCATCCCGGGGCAGCAATTGGGCGCACAGCGAGGGGCTGAGCACCAATACAGCCTTGCCGGAAAAAGGCTCACGCAGCGTGTTTCCGCTGTCTTCATAGGCAGTGACGGTAAGCGATTTGCCCATGAGCGCAAGCTCGACTTTTGCCGTTCTGCCGCCGCGGGATGCTTCTCCGCAGGAGAACACCAACCGCATGACGCAGTATGCCAGCAGCGATGCGCATATCAGCATGGGCAGGGACAGATTGGCATACAGCGTACCGCCGCGCACACTTACCCCGTCAAGCAGTCCCAGCCAGCACACGGCGCTTACCCCACCCGCAAAAGCAAATGACATTGCACAAAACAGCGTGCAGGCGGCGGTTATTTTGTGCCTGCCAAAGGTCACAAGACACACAAGCAGGCAGACCAGCGCTTTGGCAGACAGGGACAGATAGGTGCTCATTGGCAGCATATACAGAGGCAGAGCGCAGACCGCTGCAAAAACCGCGCCCAGTATCAGCCGCCACTGCCTGACATACCTGCCCAGCAGGGTGGCGGTGATACGCAGCAGCAGATAGTCGGGGATCAGATTGGTAACAAACAGCAGGTCTATGTAAATAACTTTCATACATGGATTTTACTATGCGTTGTGGTCGAAAACTGTCTCTAAACGGGAGCGGGCATGCCGCCGGAGATTTTTATTGCGGCGTACAGTTTGCCATTTGACTCAAAACAGGTCAGACAGAAGAAAAACGGCGCCATAGCACAGGGCGCGTCTGTTGTCAGGGGAAAATATACGTACCTCTCGCCGCGGTGCACCGCCGTTTTGACTCCCTGTGTGGCGCTCAGACACTCTCTCAGCAGACAGTCGGTGCAAAAATCCCACGAGCTTATATCCTCACCGTGGGACAGAGCAAATGGCAGCGGCGTACATAACGGCTCCTCGGGCAGTGAGCGCAGTACCTGACAGTATTGCCAGTCTTTGCCCGATATGCCCGATCTGCTCAGCACAAACTCGCCGTTTTGGGGCATCATAACACCCATACTCAGGCAGCTTTCGCCCACAAGCTCCAGTCGGTAAATATACCCGCTCGCCTGAGCGCAGCTTGCACGCAGCACACCGTTGTGCAGCTCTGCCGTGCCTATAGCACGTCCGTTCAGCAAAATCGAAAGCACAAAAAACACCTCGGCACAATCTATGCCGAGGCGGTGATTTTTATTCGGATTTTGTGCTGCACATTCCAAGCAGCAGCCAATAGTAGGGGGCGGTGATGCATATACTGAACAAAAACATTGACTGGACGATATATCCAAGCAAGCCGTATACGCAGGGTTTGGGCTTCTTTTTGCCCGTCAGCGTTATCACCTGCGCCGCGACGAATGGCACAAGACCGAGCACTCCGAGATTGACAAGCAGGTTGAGATACTCGTTGTGGGCGTTGTCAACCGAGGTGTACACGTAGTCGCCCTTGATGGGGGAAAAGCGGCTGAAGGTTATATCCATCCGCTCAAAAACCGTGTTTGGCCCGCTGCCAAGCACAGGCTGCTCCAAAAACAGCCTAAGTGACCGCGACCATATCTTGATTCGGCTCGAGCCAAACTCCTCGTTGATGTTGCCCGACAGTACCTCACGCAGCTCATATACAAATCCCTCGCTTGCATCGCTGCCCAGCACAAAGAGCAGGGCGAGTATAAGAGCGGTAGCGCCAAGCAGAAGCAGCACTCCGCGGGTGCGGGACACGTTGAGCCTGAAAGGGCACAGATGAAAGAGCAGCGCGCAGACCGCCGGCACGGCCGCGGCAATCAGTATAAATACGAATACTATATTTACCCTGATTTCTATATTCAGCTCGGGATAACTGTAGTGGGGCACTATCAGATATTTGGCGGCTGCAGACAGGGTGAGGCAGGACAGGGCAAGCAGTATTCGGCTCAGCCTGCGCGAGGAGGTAAACAGCATCACGCAAGCCAGCGCTATAGCCGCAGCTGCGCCCAGTATACCGCCAAGCACCCCGGTATACAGCAGCACAAAGAACAATAGCGCCATAACAGGCAGGGTGAGGGCGGAGCGCTTAGTCTTGCTTGTGACAAAATAGGCGAACATAAACGGCAGCGCCACGCACATAAACGCGCAGGCGATACCTTCGTTGCCCAGCGTGCCCACAAACCGCGCCGTGTAAATATCCTGAGCGGCGTAGTAGTAATATTCGGCAGGGTAGAGCCCCAGCGGATTTTTGTCCATAAACTGCATCAGGGCAACCGATGAAAATCCCACAGACGACAGACACAGAGGAACTATATATGAGCGCTTGTAGCCGATGCTGCCTGCGCACAGGAATACCAGCACGTACAGTCCCAGCGTGGGCAGACCCTCAGACCTGCCCATGCCCATCAATGTGCTGACGGGATAGTCTGAGAAAACCGCCGACAAAACCGCCGCCGCCAAAAACGCCAGCACCGCCCAATGTGTCGGGCTGAGCCTGAATCTCCACCGCTTTTGCACTACTTGCAATATCAGATTGGCGATACAGAACGCCGCTGTGGCGCAGGCAAAAAACAGGTACTTGGTATTGGTGATATTGGTATACCCGCCCGGCAGCACGAACAGAGGGAATACACCCAGCATCAGCCAGATGTATATATCATTGAGTACCTTTTCAGCCTTTGTCATTGGCGATCAGTATGCGTATGGCACGTACCGCCGCCTCGATGGCGTCTGCGGTGTTGTGCTTTTGCTCTTCTAAGATGCCTGCGTCTCTGCGTTCCTGATTCCATATGGTATGGAACACCGCACCTGCTCTCGCACCCAGTATGGATGCAATAACGAACAGCGCGCCCGACTCCATCTCGCTTGCCAGTACGCCGGCTTTTTTCCATGCATCCCACTTGTAGAGCAGCTCGCCTGCGGCGGGCATACGGGCGGGAGAATGCTGACCGTAAAAAGAGTCCTTTGCCTGCACGATTCCCAGATGGTGGGGCTTTGCCATATCCTTTGCAGCCTGACGCAGCGCGATGGCCACGTCAACGTCGGAAACGGCAGGGTACTCCATAGGCACGTACTGAGGGGTAGTTCCGTCCTGACGTACAGCGCCTGTGGCTATGACAAGATCGCCGGGGCAGACCTTGAGGTTGATGCCGCCGCAGGTGCCTACACGGATGAATGTCCGCACTCCGCACTCAAAAAGCTCCTCCACCGCAATAGCTGCAGAAGGCGCACCGATGCCGGTAGAGCAGACAGACACCTTTACTCCGTCCAAAGTGCCCGTGTAGGTTACAAACTCGCGGTTGTGACCTACCAGCCTGGGCTCATCAAAAAGTGCGGCTATCTTCTCACATCTGCCGGGGTCACCGGGGAGTATGCAATACTCGCCCACATCGCCGGAGTTGATGCCTATATGCATTTGTTTTCCGTTGACTATCATATTTTCAGCTCCTTTCCTATAGTATACCATAACAAAAACACTTTGCAAGTCAACTTGTCACACCTGCCTGCATATAAATACCATCAGTAAACAAAATTGAGGAGGTAAACTGATGTCACAGGGGAAATATCTTCCCGAAGGCAGACTGGGTGCAAAAGTCGGCACAAGGGAGGCTCTCGAGCGAGCAATACGAGAGGGTACGGTGCTTGAGGGCAGAGCGGTAAGATGTACCGACCGCCACGAGCTGGTCGTGGATATAAACGGAATAAGAGGAATAATCCCGCGAGAGGAAACGGCGATCGGCATAGACACGGGCCGTACCCGTGAGATAGCCATACTGTCGCGGGTGGGCAAGACTGTGTGCTTCAAGGCTATCGCCCGCGCAGGGGATGGGTTCATACTGTCGCGCAAAGCCGCCCAGCAGGAGGCGCTGGATCACTATATGAGCAGCGTGCAGACGGGCGAAATAATCAGGTGCAGGGTTACCCATCTGGAAAACTTCGGCGCATTCGTGGATATCGGCTGCGGTGTCATATCCATGATCGGTATAGAGAATATCTCTGTCTCCCGTATCGCACACCCTGCCGAGAGGTTTGCGCTCAGGCAGGATATCTATGCCGTCGTCATCGGCAAAGACCCAAAAAACGGCAGAATATCTCTGTCCCACAAAGAATTGCTTGGTACGTGGGAGCAATGTGCAAGCCTGCTTAATCCCGGAGAGACGGTCAGCGGCGTTGTGCGCGGCGTGGAGGACTATGGGATATTTGTCGAGCTCAGCCCCAATATCTCGGGCCTTGCCGAGCCCAAGTCCGGAATAAGTATCGGCGACAACGTATCCGTGTACATAAAATCCATCAACCCCGAGCGTATGAAGATCAAGCTGCTCATCATCGACTCGGAAGAAAAGTGCGAGCGCAGGCTCATCACTCCCCGTGATTATTATCTCACCGAGGGCATACTGCATACGTGGCGCTACAGCCCCATAGAGTGCGAGGACAAAATCGTGCAGACCGTGTTCTGACAGAAAAAACCCATACAAAA
>JAFYMQ010000185.1 GCA_017556565.1 Clostridia bacterium
CCGCCTTTTTCCAGAAGTTCGCGGTGGCTGCCCTGCTCAACAATCTCACCCTCGGACACGACCGCGATGCGGTTGGCGTTCTTGATGGTGGACAGACGGTGTGCAACGACCAGAGTTGTTCTGCCTACGCACAGCTCGTCCAGCGACTGCTGGATGAGGATCACAGTTGCGTTGTCAAGGGCGCTGGTTGCCTCGTCAAGAATAAGTATGGGCGGGTTTTTGAGGAACACGCGGGCGATACACAGACGCTGCTTCTGACCGCCCGAAAGACGCACGCCGCGCTCACCGATGACCGTGTCGTAGCCGTCTTCCATAGACAGGATAAACTCGTGGATATTGGCGCGCTTTGCAGCTTCGATGACCTCTTCTTCGGTAGCATCAAGTCTGCCGTAGAGGATGTTGTCGCGGACGCTGGCATTGAACAGATAGATGTCCTGCTGGACGATACCGATATTGCGGCGCAGGGATGCAAGCTTGATGTCGCGGATGTCGGTGCCGTCTATCTTGATGCTGCCGCTTGCGATGTCATAGAAGTGAGGGATCAGGTGACACATAGTGGTTTTGCCGCCGCCGGAGGGGCCGACAAGTGCAAAGGTGTCGCCCTTGTCAATGCTTATGTTTACGTTCTTGAGGACTTCGCGGTTGCCGTCGTAGCTGCAGGAAACATTCTCAAACTCGATCTTGCCCTCAAAACGGTCTACCTCGACCGTGCCCTCGTCAGACTCGGCGGGAATATCCATGATCTCGACAAATCTCTCAAAGCCCGCAGCGCCGTTCTGGAACATTTCCATGAAACGGATAAGGGTGTTGATGGGGTTGAGGAACAGGTTGATGGACACGATGAATGCCGAGTAATCGGCAAAGTTGATATGGCCTGCGTACATGAACAGACCGCCTGCAATAAGGACTACAACGTTGAAAACATCGGTGATGAACGTGGTGGAGGAGTGGAACTGACCCATGGCTTTGTATGCGCCGCGGCGGGCTTCTTTGAAGCGCTTGTTGCCCTTCTCGAACTTTTCCATTTCCTTTGCATCATTGGTGAAAGCTTTGGTCACTCGTACGCCCGAGATACTGCTCTGGACGGTGCCGTTTATTTCGGCAATGCTCCTGCGGCTTTCCTGAAATGCTACCATCATCTTTTTGCGGGTGACCATGGACACGGCGACCAGCAGAGGCACGCAGGCAAAGATGATAAGAGCAAGCCAGATATTGATGGTGGACAGATAGGCAAAAGATACTATGACCGAGATACTGGAGATTATGACCGTCTCGGGGCCGTGGTGGGCAAGCTCGCTGATATCGGTCAGGTCATTGGTGATACGGGACATGATCTTGCCCGTTTCGTTCTTGTCAAAATAGCTGAAAGGCAGCTTTTCCAGATGACCGAACAGGTCTTTTCGCATCTGCACCAGCATACTGACACCCATCATATGACCCTGATACTGGATGTAGTAGTTGAGCAGCATACGTATGACGTACAGCACAAGCAGCGACACGCCGAACAGCACTATGAGGCTGTAGCGCTTGTTGGGGATAAAATCGTTGAGCATATTGCGGGTGACGATGGGATAGCCCACTGCGATGATCGATACAAAGAACGATGCAAGCATGTCCAGGGCAAAGACTTTTTTGTGGGGTTTGTAGTAGCTCAGAAACCGTTTCAGCATTTTTCTTCCTCCTCAGTGCAATAACCCGACTGGGTGAGTTTTTTGATCCATTTGCGGCTTATAAAATGGCGGATATTAAGGGGCGCTTTTACAATATCGTCCATGACAAGCATGGTAGCAACGCTGACGACAAAGGGAACTTTGAGCACGTAGGTAACAAACAGTACAGAGGGTACAGCGCTGATATACTGTCCCAGCAGATCGACGAACACTCCGTATCGGCTGTCGCCGCCTGCGCGGAATATTCCGACGACCGAGGAGTAGTTGATCATACGCACGCCAAACCACAGTCCGTAGATAAGCAGCAGTGTGCGTACCGTCTGACGAGCCGCCTCGGTCTCTATATCACAGAGCATCAGCAACGGATCGCGCAGGATAATAAGCAAAAGTCCCATCACAAATCCCATTATGGGGGTAACTATCATGGTGCGCTTGGCAAACTTGTAGGCGGTATTGATCCTGCCGCCGCCAACATATTTGCCGACCATTACCGAGGTGGCTGCCGCAAGACCCTGGAAGAATATAAACGCAATATTCTCCAGCGACGTGTAGATAGTGTATGCGGCGTAGTTTTCGCTGCCCTGACGGGCGAATATTGCGGCACATATCACAACGCCTCCGCCCCAGAGGGCTTCATTCAGAGCGGCGGGCAGGGAGATGCTCATGTATTTTTTGACAAAGGCTGCCGAGGTATCGCGGACAGCCGATATTGACATCACGCTGAAATGACGCTTGACTATACCGATGACGATAAATATCGTGCCCTGCATAACCAGCGACACGCAGGTGGCTATCGCCGCGCCCTTGACACCCAGCGCAGGTGCGCCGAAGTTGCCAAAGATCAGGATATAGTTGAGGGCTGTGTTGGTAATAACCGACAGCGCCGAGATGTACATGGGAAGCTTGACGTTCTCGGTGGCGCGGTATGCGGTCGAGCAGGCAAAAGCTATGGCAGAAAACACCAGACCAACCGCAACGATGCGGATATACTCTGCGCCTGCGGCGACGACTTCGGGCTCACGGTTGAACAGCATGATAAGCTGACGGGGGAAAATCAGCGCAGCCAGGGCAAACACCGATGCCAGTCCCACGCAGGAGGCTGCCGAGGTGAGCTGGGTGCGGCGCATATTGTCGCTCTCCCCTGCTCCCCAGTACTGGGACAGCTGAGCGCCCGTGCCGGTTGCCAGACCCCAGAAAATAACGTTGAGGAAAAATATCAGTCTGCCTGCAACTCCGACTGCGGCTATCTGGGCATTACCCAAGCCTGCAACCATGGCGGTATCCACGATATTGGCGCAGGTGGCAAGCAGATTTTGAAGCGCAACGGGAATAGCAAGGGTGACTATACTTCTGAAGTACTCTTTACTCGTCATAGATCAGGCTCCGAACTTGAACACTATACCCACAACTGCCGAAAAGACGATAAAGAATACGGGGTGGAGTTTTTTGACAGGTTTGATATTGGTCAGAACAAGCAGCACGGCTGCGAGGATAAGTGCGGGGATGTTGAGTATATCCAGTATTGCGCCGGTTTCGCGGAAGAGAGGGATATTGAGTACCGATATTGCGGCGACTGTGCAGCCCGCGGCAGCAATAAGGCCGGTGGATGCGGGGCGCAGGGCAAAGAATGCGGATTTGACGTAGAAGTTTTCTTTGAATGCCTGCAGGATCTTTGCGACGATAAGCACGACTATGACAGAGGGCAGCACCAGTGCAAGTGTAGCAATCAGCGAGCCAAAAAAGCCTGCGCTGGTATAGCCTACATAGGTCGCCATATTGACACCGATGGGGCCGGGGGTGGAGTCGGCAACGGCTATCATATCGGCAAGCTGAGCCTCGGTAAACCAGCCGCGACGGGCGCTTATGTCATAGAGGAAGGGCACGGTAGCCATACCGCCGCCCACTGCGAAAAGTCCGGTCTTGAAAAACTCCCAGAAAAGCTGAAGATAGATCATTTCTTTTTGCACCTCCATACCTGAACGGCTATGCCCACTACGGCAGCAATGGGAACGATAATGATGGGTGTGACGTCAAAGATGACCGACACCAGAAGAACGCCCAGGAAAATAATGCCCGATACTGCATCAACCACCGATTTTTTGAACAGCTTGACCACGGCATTAAAGATCAGCACGCATACGCATACTCTGATTCCCGCAAAAGCGTACTGTACGGCGGGGATGTCGGCAAAGTTTGCCAGCACAGCCGCAATAATGCTGATTATGACGAAAGAGGGGAAAATAACGCCCGCGGTTGCGAATATTGCACCGGGAATACCGCGCTTGGATCTGCCCACAAAGGTAGCGGTGTTGACCGCAATAACGCCGGGGGTGCACTGTCCGATTGCGTAATAGTCCATAAGCTCCTCTTCGGTAGCCCATTTGTGTTTTTCCACTACCTCTCGCTGGAGCATGGGCAGCATGGCGTATCCGCCGCCAAAGGTCAGTCCGCCGATCCGCGCGAAGGTAAGAAACATTCTTATCAGTTCTTTCATGGCTTCTCACTTTCTGTTTGCATAGTTTTACTTATACAATATACTAAAAAATGCGGATAATTTCAACACTAATAATAAAAAACGCTTCGCAGGATGCAAAAATCCCGCGAAGCGCAGATAAATACTATAATCAGTCGGGCAGTTTGGGAACCTCGGCTTGGTTATAAGACGAATATACCCACAGAGAATAAAAACCGTCTTTGCCTTTTCTTATGAGGTATCCGAGATCCGGTTCACCTTCGACACTATACCATTTTTCTCCCATATCATTGGTCACGATATGTTTGTCCGCAAAGCGCCTGAGCTTGAGAGCATTTGTAACATCAATAGAAGTATACTTGTAAGCCACGCCGTCTATTCTGACTGTTATCGTTGCTTCCGAAACAGTGTCAAGCCCTTTCACCACCAGGTCTTTGTAGCTTTCAGGGCGGCGCAGTGCATCCCGGATATCAACACCCGTTTTATTCAGAATACTTGCTGCCACTATCAGGAATACACACACAAGCAGGGCAAGCAGCTTGACCCATA
>JAFYMQ010000186.1 GCA_017556565.1 Clostridia bacterium
CATACTGTGTCCTCCTTTATGTTGTTTGCAGGGCGGCTGCATCCTGTTGCTCTATGAGCTTTTTTGTAACGTGCAGGAAGTATATCATCTGCACGGTGAATACAAGCGCGTAGGTAATGGGGTAGCATACATACAGCCAAGGCAGGGTGCGGAAGCGGGCAAAGACCGTATATATCCAGATGACGCGGAAGCCGCAAGTGCCTATGAGTGAGATTATCATACCCTGAGTGGTCTTGCCCAGGCCCTTGACAGAGCCGACAACAATATCCATAAATGCGCAGACAAAGTAAAATGCACCGACGCATCTGAATCGGATAAGACCGTACTCTATTGCCATGGGGTCGTCGGTGATGTATATGCCCAGCAGCTGTCTGCCGAACACAAGTGCCAGAATACCCAGCGTGCCGGCTATGGCAGCGCCCGCACCTATGCTGATAAAGGTCAGCCTGCGTATTCTGCGGGGGTTGCGTGCGCCGAGATTCTGCCCGGTGAAGTTGATGGTGGTCTGCTGGAATGCGCCTACCACCGCGTAGAGGAAGCCCTCTATATTGCCGGCTGCCGAGTTAGCGGACAGTACTGTTTTGCCAAAAGAGTTGACCGAGGACTGGATAAGCATATTGGACAGCGAAAACAGCGATGCCTGTGCGCCCGAGGGCAGACCGATGCGGATGATTTTTTTGAGCTGTTTTTTGTGGATACGCATATCGCGGGGATTGAGTTTGCACAGATCGTCTCTGCCCAGCAGGTCACGCACTACCAAAAATGCGCTGAGTGCCTGAGCGGTGATGGTGGCTATGGCAACACCCTCAACGTCCATGCCCGCAAATCTGATGAGGCAGAAGTTGAGGCACACGTTGAGCACGCCCGACATGGTCAGGTAATAGAGTGGCTTTTTGCTCTCGCCTACCGCACGCAGGATGGCTGCACCGAAGTTGAACACCATGCTGAACACCGAGCCGAGGAAGTATATGCGGACGTATTTTGCGGCAAGGTCTAAAACGTCCAGCGGAGTATTCATCAGCAGCAAAATGCTCCTGGAGAAAACTATGCCGATAACAGACATTATAAGTCCGCAGATTATCGATGCGGTCATGGCGGTGTGGACGGCTTTGTGCACCTCTTCCCCATCGCGGGCGCCTATGCCCTGCGCCACCGTAACGCCTGCGCCCATTGCAACGCCTATAAACAGGTTGACCAGCAGATTGGTCACCGAGCCTGTTGCGCCTACCGCTGCCACCGAGGTACTGCCGCACAGTCTGCCCACCATTACGATATCGGCGGCGTTGAACGTCAGCTGCAGCACGTTGGTCAGGATTATGGGCAGGGTAAAACGCATAATAATGACAAACAGAGGTCCCTCTGTCATGTTTACTCTTGCTCTGCTCAAAACAAAAACCTTCTATCTGAAAAGCTATACCGCAAAAGATTGCGTCAAACCTGTTATTATACCACACAGTTTGGCAAAAGTCATCATAAATACGGCAAAAAACCCTGAGTCTGCCGCCGCAGCGGGCGTCAAACTCAGGGGATATTTGTCAGGACTTCTGAGGCTCGGGATACTCAACGCCGAAAGTTTCGACGGTGACTTTCTTCATACGTTGGGGGGTGAAAGGCTTGTCTCTGCCATCACGGTCAGCAGAGACTATCCGGTCTGCGGTTTCCATTCCCTCAGTGACCTTACCGAATGCAGCATACTGTCCGTCAAGGTGGGGTGCTTTTTCCACCATGATGAAGAACTGACTGCCGGCAGAATCGGGATGCATGGAGCGCGCCATCGAAAGCACGCCTCGGTCATGCTCCAGAGGATTGTCAAAGCCATTGCGTCTGAACTCGCCGGGGATATTGTAATCGGGGCCGCCCATTCCCAGACCCATGGGGCAGCCGCCCTGAATCATAAAACCGGGAATAACGCGGTGGAAGATCAGTCCGTCGTAAAAGCCTTTGTTTACAAGGCTGATAAAGTTATTTACTGTATTGGGTGCCACTTCGGGATAAAGCTCTGCGACCATTTTGCCGCCGTTTTCCATCTCGATGGTGACGATAGGATTCTGTGCCATATCGACTCGCTCCTTTTGTTAAAAAAACACTTTTTCTCTGTCTCTACATAATACCACATTGAGGCAAATAAATCTACTTATTTTTGTGGTCATTTTCAACAAAAATCACAGCCGATTTTTGTGCAGTAAGACAGTTTTGAAGCGCTCTTTACTCAGTCACCCTTGGCTACCGAATAAATCAGGGACAGACACTCAAAAACTCCTACAGCGATAAATGCATATACCATAATAAATCTCCTTTTTCTTGGTTGGATTTCTATCTTATGGCTGCATTATATCAAGCCGACTGTACAATAAAACGGACAGCTACACGCTGCCCGTTTTTGGTGTTATTCTTGTTATTTTCCGCTGCGGTCGGCTTGTGCCATCTCGAATATGAGGGACACGAAGGCTTCCATTGCTTTGGAGTAATACTTATTCTTTTTGTAGGACACGTAGATATTACGCTTGGCGTATTTGGAGTTGAGCTTGTAGTAGACCACGTTGCCCTTGTGGTGGGACAGGTGCTTGACCAGAGTATCGCTGACCAGTGATGCCGCGGTGCCCATCTCGATATATGCATACAGGGTGACCAGTCGGTCTATCTCGAGTACGGATTTGGGCTTGATGCCCGCTTCTTTGAGGATATCCTCGGTACGCTTACGCATATCGTTGTGCTTGGTCATGGACACTATGGGCATCTGTGCAAACTGCTGCATGGAGATGCGCTTGGCATCGGGCAGCAGGTGTGCGCCGTTTGTAATATCGTCGGCGGTGTACTGGAACGCCTCAAGCCCGTGGTTGCAGGCAAAGTGCGACGGCACTGCCAAAAGCAGCTCCTCGGGCAGCAGCACCCTCTGCTCAAACACCTCGCTGTCAAGCTTCTGTGTGTCTATGACCAGATCCAGCTGACCTGCGGTGATCATATTTTCCAGTACGGTGGAGTTGTCGTCAAACAGCCGAAGCTCAATCTTGGGATATTTTTCCACGAATGCCGCAACGTACTTGGGCAGAACGAGGAAGGATATCAGCTGATTGCTGCCCAGCGCCAGCGTGCCGGTTTTGAGATCCATATATGCGTTGGCGTAGTTCTCAAAGGCTTTTTCTATATGCATCATTTCTTCGGTGGCGCGGATATATTCCATGCCCGCCTCGGTCATGCGGATAGGCTTGCTGGTACGGTCAAAAAGCGGAAATCCCACGTCCTCCTCTATCTTGCGTATCATAACGCTGAGAGAGGGCTGGGAGATAAACAGCTTTTGGGCTGCTTTGGAAAAGCTCTGCTCCTGATAGACTGTGTATATGAGATCTTTGCGGGTGAAATTGCTGCCCATTGTCGACATCCTTCTATACGATTTTTCTTATGATGTTCAATATATCATAGTTTGGAGCAAAATTGCAACAGTAATTTCAGGTTTATTTTGCCTGCTCTGCCAGTTTTTCTTCCTCAAGCACGTCATAGACAACATTGTTGATCAGGCTGAGGGTATCTCTGTCGCCCTGACGCTCGTCAACATAGGGCACAAAGGTAATATTCCGAACGTCTCTGCCGGTCAAAAAGCCGTACCACGTCAGCGCTGCGGCATATCTGCCGTAGATCAGGTCCAGATGGTAGCCGTCGCGGTTGAGACTTCTGCCGGTGGCTTTGAAATCAAACTCAGCGGTAGTGTCACGCAGGCGCTGGATGACCTTGCCCACCGGGATGATGGGTGCGTTTATCAGCTTGCTTGCCATCTCGTAGGCATCCACAAGGCGGCGATACATCTCATGCTGATCGGAGCAATAGATACGCTCAAAACGCTCTATGAGGGTGTCTTTTGTCTGCACCTGCTCGTACGCCCAGGTCTGCTGGATGGCAAGCCTTGCATTGGGGCAGGCGCGGCGGACGTTTTCGGCAAGCTTGGGCAGATAGGGTATATAGCTCTGAGGCTTGCCCGATACGGGGCTTGCCTGCTGCAGGGTGATTATATCCCATCTGTCCATTTTGAGAGCATCGCTGATATTGATGGTACCGGTTTTTTCGCCGTTTATCTCAAGATCGTACAGAGGCTCGTCGGACAGATAATTCTCCCAATGCGCTTTGAGGGGGCAGCCGCCGATGTACAGATTGACGCAGTAAATCTCCTCACCGCCGTTTTTGGACACCTGATTGAGCCACTTGTGTGCATCCTGAGAAAAGCTGTTGCCTATACTGAGAACTTTGATCATGCTGCTCACACTTTCTCACTTGCATCAGGGCTTGGGAGGGGTGTTCTTCCAGCCGTCGTTTTTCAGGTACTCGATAACGTCCTTGTCGCCCAGACGCCACAGCTGCA
>JAFYMQ010000187.1 GCA_017556565.1 Clostridia bacterium
GGCAAAAGCAAGGTCTCGGGTGAGAATGAAGCATTGAAGATTAGTGAGAATATCATTATTCGCACCTCATGGCTATACAGCCCATGGAATAAAAATTTCTGTCGCACGATTCTTAATCTAGCAAAAATGCAGGATATCGGCGGCGTAGACCTTGAGTCCCTTTTCGTGCAGTTCTTCGACTGCGGCAATGGTGCTGCTCAGCTTGGCGACGGGCAGATGCTCAAGTGCGCCTGCAGCGGCCTTTGCGCAGGAAGAGTTCAGACCCGCGCTGCGCTTGCGGGGGATGATAACGCCGTGACCGCCGGAAACCTCGGCAGAACGTATGATAGCGCCCAGATTGTGGGTATCGGTAATGCCGTCGCATACCACGATCAGGGGAGCGGCGTTCATTTCCTTGGCCTTTGCCAGCATATCGTCAACAGTTCTGTAGGGGACTGCGGCACACAGTGCGATAATGCCCTGATGGGCACCGGTGGTGCTCAGCTTGTCCAGCTTGCGCTTGTCGGTCTCCTGAGTCATGATGCCGTTTTTGCGTGCAAGAGCAATAATATTGCCCACTGTAGCAATCGAGCCGGACGCAAACAGTATCTTGTCTATCTCACGGCCGCTTTTTACAGCCTCATAAACAGCATTCTTGCCCTCTACGGTGCACTCGTTGTCGTCACGCTGCTCTTTGTCAAATCTCTTGCCCCTGAACGGCTTTTTATTAAAATTATTGTAATTGTCCTTTTTGACAAAATTGTCTTTTTTGACGAAGTTTTCCATGGCCATACCTCCGCAGAATATATTACACAATATTATACTATATATCATTGTATCTTTCAAGCAATAATACGATTTATTGAGCCTGAGACAAAAAACACTGTTGACATCAGGCAAAACAACAAATATAATAGACAAAGTATATTATATGTTGAATATACGGCATTGGGAAAACGGAGGAAAAAATATGATAGGTTTCTACGATTATACTGTTATTCTGACCTACTGCGGACTGTTCAGCTCGCTGATAGGAATCGTTCTTGCACTCAACGGTAATTTTGCCATGGCGGTGATATGCATGGGCATATCTCTGTTCTGCGATACCTTTGACGGCAAGGTAGCCCGCGCAAAAAAGAACAGAACAGACAGAGAACGTGCGTTCGGAGTACAGATAGACTCGCTGTGCGACGTTATATCTTTTGGCGTATTTCCTGCATTGTTCTGCTACAAGCTGGGCGCCGACAGCATATTTGATGTGCTGCTGCTCATGGTATATTGTCTGTGCGGTGTTATCCGTCTGGGCTATTTCAACGTTCTTGCCATGGATCAGAACGAAGAAAAAGGCATCTACCACGGTCTGCCCATCGTGTGCATGGCTATTCTGATGCCTCTGGTATATTTTATCCATGGCCTTGTGCCTGCTGCGATCGGCGTATGGCTTGTCCGCGCAACCGTTGCAGTGTTCGGATTTTTGTACGTCTATGACTTCAAAGTCAAAAAGCCCGGCATGGTCGCGCTGGCAATTATGTGCCTGATCTTCTGGCTGCCCGTAGCTGCAATATTCATTTTCTGAAAAATATGAAGTGGATTGACAGGCAGGGGAATATCCTGCCCGATGATTCCGACGGACGCCTGCTTAATCTTATGTACGGCACGTCATTTGGCAGAGCGGCGTTGGGCATATTTACCAAACCCTTTGTCAGCAATATTGCAGGCGCATTTATGGACTCGGCGCTGTCGAGAGTATTCATAGGCGGCTTTGTAAAAAAGAACGGCATAGACACAGCCTCTTTTGAAGAGCGCAAATACCATTCGTTCAACGACTTTTTTACCCGCAGGATCAAGCCCGGCAAGCGCGTGGTGGATACGGATGCAGACCATCTTATATCCCCCTGCGACTGCAAGCTTACTGTATACCCCATAGAGGATGACAGTAGGTTTGAGATAAAAGGCACCGTCTACACCCTCGAGAGCCTGCTGCGTGATGGCAAGCTTGCACAGCAGTACCGCGGCGGCACTCTGCTGATTTTTCGCCTGACGGTAGGGGATTATCACAGATACTGCTATATTGACAGCGGCATCAAGAGTGACAACGTACATATAGACGGCGTCTATCACACGGTCAACCCCATCGCCTGCGAGCGCTACCCCATATACAAAGAAAACACCCGCGAATACTGCACCATCCAATCCGAGACCTTTGGCAAGATCGTTATGATGGAGGTCGGTGCCCTTATGGTGGGCAGGATAGTCAACCGTCATGGAGCGCAGCCGGTCACAAGGGGCGAAGAAAAGGGCAAGTTCGAGTTTGGCGGCTCGACCATTGTTGCGCTCCTGCAGAAAGATCGGGTAATCATCGACAAAGATATACTTGAAAATACCGCAAACGGCTTTGAGACCGTTGTAAAATACGGCGAAAAAATCGGAACAAGGGAGGCAGAAAAATGAATATAGCCAAAGAACCTCTCAGCTTCAAGCTGTTCAAAGCATACAGAAAGCTGCGTACTCTGCCCAAACTGCCCTTCAAGGACAAGAGCCTCACCCAGGACAACTACCTGACCATGCACTATATATTTGAGCATCCCGGCATCACTCAGGCAGAGCTTGCAGATATCAACCAGAAGGATCGCAACGTAATCGGCAAGCTGATAGACAAGCTTGAGACAAAAAAGCTTGTCCGCCGTGAGCGCGGCAAGCTGGACCGCAGATCTTTTTGTCTGTACCTGACCGATGCGGGCGCAGCCGCTGTCAAAAAATACCGCGCCGCCGTCGCCAGAATGGAAAAAAAGAGAATCTCCCGCCTCAGCGAAGAAGAGCAAAAGATCTTTTTGGCACTGCTTGAAAAAATAACCGAAGGAACAGACGAATAATACCGCTATGGAATGCAGATTTGAAAAAGAAACAGTAATACCCCTCAGCCTGTGCGATGACACGGGCAGACTGAGTGTGCAAGGTGTGTTCTCGGTGTTCATGGATCTGGCTGCCGAGCATGCCGAGCTTATAGAGCTGGGCGCAGACAAGCTGGCAGAAAAGGGCGTGTTCTGGCTGACCGTCAGGACCAAGATACATATAACCGAGCGTCCAAAAATGATGGCAAAAGTCCGCGGCTGCACATGGCCCGAAGCTCCCGGCAGAGTGCGGTGCAACCGCTTTTATGCTCTGTGTGACGACAACGTGACCTATGCCGAGGGTGTTACCGAGTGGGCGCTGATAGATGTCAATAGCGGCAAGCTGTGTAAAGCTTCTGATATTTACATACCCGGCACGGTGTTTTCGCAGGAAAAACCTGACGTTGCACCCTTTGACAAGATACCCGATAGCTTTGATGAGGCCCAAAAGATCGACGAATACCGCATAAGATCGTCGGATATTGATCTGGGTCATCATATGAACAACTCAGCCTATGTCAGAGCGCTGCTGGGCGCAGTATCCTGCAAAGAGCTGGGTGAGCGCAACATCTTAGGTGCCGAGGTTGTATTCAAGCAGCCTTGCTATGAGGGTGACGTGCTCTCGATATACCGCCGTGATACAGACAGTGGCTTTGATATGGCAATGGCAGCACCCGACGGCAGGATGGCAATACTGGCGCGCTTTGCCGCAAAATAACGTGGAATATAAAACAGCCTTCTCGCTCGGGAGAAGGCTGTTTTTATTACTGTTTTAACTGTAGGTCGTGATGGGATTATCTTGCCTTGGCGCAGCTGCCGCCCCACTCCACGACCGTAAATCCGACCCGCTCAAAACTCTCAAACTGCTGGGGCGCAATGTCGATTTTTTCTGTTGTGGGGTAGTATGCCATGAATACACGCAGCAGGCTGTCGGGAGCGGGAGTTATCTCCAAAACCGCATCCTCCGTATAGGTATCAGTCTGAAAAGCTATCACGTTGTATGGATTTTCCTGCATGAGGGGCAGCCAGTAGATTATAAACTCGTTTGCCTCGCGGGGACTCAGTCCCTGCTCGGAGAGCGCCCACTCAAGAAACTCTGCGGTATCCTCACCGGCTACGCAGAATCCCTGCTCAAAGCTCCACAGGTCTTCCTGCAGACTTTCCCAGTAGAGTGCATAGTACTCTTTTGAGTCTTCAAATATCAATGTGCCGTCGGGATATGCGGTAAAATCCTTCCAGCCGTTTTCGCCGTGCTCGGGATAGGTGCATGTCAGTATACCGTCAAGATTGATCTTTACAGAGCACAGTGTGGGCACTTCCGGATACAGATATATAATGGGCTTTGCGGCGGCTACAGCGTATACGGTTATCTTGTCGGCATAGATTTTGACGTACTCCGATTTATCGGCGGGTTTCTCGGCTTTGGTAAAGGTTACCTTGAGGTTGTCACCTCTGTAGTATCGGGATGAATCATCGACCACGATGCATACAAGCTCGTCCCAGGCATCTATATCTTCCTGACTTTCAGGCTGCAGGAGCACTGTATCGGATGAGGGGATCAGCGCTATTTTTCCGCATATACTCTCAGGGGTTTCAAATGTCAGGGTCTTGACCTTTTCCTGCTTGTTGCAGCCGCATACACATATCAGCACAACGGCAAGGATCAGACATAACGATTTTTTCATACTTTACTCCTTTCATTGTTTGTGACGGATAACTTCGGGATAACTGGGATTGTTTTCAGTATTGGTACTTTTTTCTCAGTGCGCGGATGAATACCAGAGTCAACACCGCTGCCATAAACTCCGCTGCCACGACCGACATCCATATTCCGTCTGTGTCCCATATGAGAGGGAAGATGAGTATGGCTGCCGTCTGAAACACCAGCGTACGCAAAAAAGAAATTACTGCCGATACCAGCCCGTTGTTCAGCGCGGTGAAAAATCCCGAGCCGAATATTGCAAATCCCGCGAACAGGAAAGAAAATGAGAAAATCAAAAATCCTCTTACGGTCAGCGCATAAAGCTCGCTGTCATAGCCTACAAATATCCGCGACAGAGGCTGAGCCAGCACGAGCGACAGGAGGAGCATACACAGCGAAAATCCGCAGATTATAACCATGCTCTTTCTCAGCAGGCTTTTAAGCTCGCCGGTGTTCCGTGCGCCATAGTGATAGCTGACAACGGGTGCCGAGCCTATGGAGTAGCCGATGAATGCAGACAGGAACACAAAGTTTACGTACATCAGCACGCCGTAGGCGGCAATTCCGTTTTCACCTGCATATTTGAGCAGCTGAATATTGTAGAGCATACCGATAAGCGACATGGATATGTTGCTCATCAGCTCACTTGAGCCGTTGGTGCAGGTCTTGAGCAGATGTTTGCCGTCAAAGGGTGCTTTGCCCAGCCTCAGCAGACTGGTGTTGGGCAGGCAAAAATATATGATCGGAATAAGTCCGCCTACCAGCTGGCTTATCGCGGTGGCGGCTGCAGCGCCCACAAGCCCCCAGCGGAATACGGCAACAAACAGTCCGTCAAGCACCATGTTGGTAACACCTGCGGCAACCGTGACCCAAAGACCCAGCTGAGGCTTTTCGGCAGTGATGAAAAAACTCTGAAACTCAAGCTGCAGCATAAACGCAGGCAGCGCCGCAATAACTATCCTGCCGTACAGGGTGCTCATTTGCAGCATCTCGCCCTCCGCGCCCAAAAGCGCGGCGATCTTGTCCATGAACAGGAAGCCAAAAAGACCGATAACAATACCGCAGCTGACAGAGATGTAGACCAGCATGGAGAATATCTGATTGGCCTTTTGATGCTCGCCTTGTCCCATCAGCTTTGCCACGATGGCGCTGCCGCCCGTGCCGAACATAAACCCGACCGCCGACAGCAGCATAATAAACGGCATTATAAAATTGACTGCGGCAAACGGCGTCTTGCCTGCAAAGTTGGATACAAAAAATCCGTCCACCACACCGTATATGGATGTGAATATCATCATTATTACGGAGGGCAGGGTAAATCTCAGCAGCTTTTTGTATGTAAAATGGTCGCCAAGCTGGATGTTCATCTGGCTTTTTCAAACCATGCCTTTGCAAAATCTGCGGTGGCGAAGCTCAGGTCTTTGATATTCCAGCCGGTGGTGTTGACTGTCAGATGGTATGTGCCGCGCTCGCCCCACTTGCTGCCCGAGATTATCTCGCGGGTGCGGGCACGGTTTTTGTCAATAAGCTTGATCTTTTTTGCAGCTTCCTTTTCGGTCAGCTGCTCTTCTCCGCTTGTGCGGTCCAGACATCTTTTGATCTTGGACTCCATGTCGGCGCATACGAATATGTTGAGAGGATTATACTCGCGGAGTATCACGTCGGCGCTTCTGCCCACGATAATAA
>JAFYMQ010000188.1 GCA_017556565.1 Clostridia bacterium
TCGGCATCGATTGGATAAACGACGGGAAGATTGAGATATTCAAAGAATACTTTCCCTATGACTACTATGTGTTTGAGGATCTGACAAACCCCCATAACGTGGCATACTGACGCTTGATTCTCGTGCGAGGACAATAAATATGAAACACCGACTTACCGAAACACTATGCCGGTTGTTTGTATGTGTGTTTTTGGTGCTGGGTGTATTGGCGGCGTGTGCCGACAAAAAAGCCGACGACACAGTCGGTGATGTGTCCACCGATACACCTGCGCAGTTCACCGAGGCTCTTCCCGAAAGTGTGACACAGCGTGTATACGATGCCATAGTCAAGGGCGAGACCAATATCGACGAGCTTTTTGAGGGTGGAGTTTTTGATATATACAAGCTTGCGCTGGGCAATCATATCCCCACGTACCATCAAAGCAATGGCAATCTTGTCAAAAATACGAATATGTATATCCCCGTATTCTACGACGGAGAGGTAATATCCTCAATATACACCGGCCCCAAGACCTCATACGAGTTTGCAAGAGACGAGCTTGCCGCCGCGCTGAGTGAAAGTGATTTTGCCAAAGCGGTCATAGTCTATTCCCGAGGCGACATATATGTCTGCGACGGCGAGAACGCGGTCAAATACTCCCAGTTTGCCGAATATGACGAAAACGAGCCGCCGTTCGTCGACAGTAATGGCAAGATCAACATTGACTGCTCGGGTCTGGTCTATTGCGACCTGACCCAAATGCACCCGCTGACACAAGCCAAATAACAAGCGTATTTACAAAAAACAACCTGCCGTTTCGGGTGTCGAGACGGCAGGTTTTTATATATTGCTTATTACAGCTTAAAATCTTCTTCTTTGACGTTGAGCTTGGGTTTGACGGGAGGGGGCGGGGTGCGACGCAGGGGGTCATAGCAGAACTTGCGGCACTTGTGGGTATCGGACACGGGGCCTTTGTGCTCGCAAAGAACACTGGTGCCGCTGTAATCTCTGGCATGCACGCAGTACAGGCATATTTTTTGAATATTTTTTCCAAAAATCATATTTGACACCTCACGAATATATTATACGACCTTTTTTGCTGCGTTTCAATCATTTTCTTGCAAATATCCGCAAAACCAGCCACAATACCGCCCATACCGCCACGCAGCACACCAATGCGCAGGCAAACAGTCTGATGCCCGAGCAGCCGTAAATGGCGCTTAGCTGTCCGCTTACCGTTTTGGACGCCTGCACGTCAAAGGGCAGCGCTCTTGCGCCCAGATAGGTCAGGATCGCCGACAGACCGCCGTGGAGCAGCTTGCCGACAATATAGGGGCGGGGTCTGAGACCGCTGTCGCACATAAAATCCAGCACCTGAAAATGCACCGACAGTCCCGCCCAGCCGAGCATAAAGGCGGCTGCGGTGATGTTCGGCAGACCCTGCCCCGCCTGCGCGATGCCGCTGACTCCGCCGCTCATCTCGAATATGCCGCTTATCAGCTTTTCGGAAAACAGGGCGGGCAGGTCAAGGGGGCGCAGGGCGGATGTCAGCACACGGGCAAGGGTGGGGATGATCCCCGTCAGGTGGAGCAGTCTGACCGCCACCGTGAAAAACACCACATAGGCACAGACGTTGATCACCGACTGGGCAGAGCTTTTGACCGAGCGGGTAAACAGCGCAGCGTAGGACAGTTTGGGGGTGTCGGGCGTGGGATTTTGGGGCAATACGGCGGCGGATGAGTCCTCCCTGCCCCTGCCGTAAAACCGAAAGATCACACCGATAATAAGCGAGGACAGTATATGCGCACCATAGAGCAGCACACCCGCCGCAGTGCAGCCGAAGAGCGATGCGCCCACCACGCCCAGTATGAACGCAGGGCCGCAGTTGTTGCAAAACGCCAGCAGACGTTCTGCCTGGGTGCGGGTGCAGGCGCCCGAGCGGTAAAGCATTACCGCATTGTACGCGCCCACCGGGTAGCCGCCGATAAGTCCCAGCAAAAACGCGGTAGCGCACACACCCGGGACATTGAAAAGCCGTCTCACAGGCTTGTCAAGCACCTGCCCCACCCTGCCGCCAAGTCCGCTGCCCAGCGCCAGTGAGGACACTACCATAAAGGGAAACAGCGACGGAATAAGCACGCGGGCACAGAGGGACAGACCGTCAAGGGCGGCAGCCGAGGTTTCGCGGGTATAGGCAAGCAGACCGTAGCCAAAAAACACTACGGACAAACAGAATAATATACGCATAAGGCGCGATCTGATAGCGGTCGTTGTCATTTTACCTCCCGGGTCGTGAATATAATTTCTGCACAATATATATTCAACGGAAAGGACGGTAATGATTATATGTCTTGTATATCAGCCTACAAAAAGCTTGCTCACAAGCTGACCTCTCCCGATGATTTTGATCGGTCGCTGATGCTCGGGTTTGCCTGTATGCGCATGGCAGGTGACCGACTGCTGACGGTTGACGGGCACAAGGGAGTCATCCACTACGACAGGAGCGAGATAGTATTCCGCGCCAAAAATACGGAGGTGCAGGTGTGCGGGCAGGAGCTGTGCATCGCCGCCTACAACAAGACCTATCTCAGCATCAAGGGGCAGATAGCTGCCATCAATATGAGGAGGTATGGGGGTTGACCCGATTTTTTCGCGGGAGTCTCTGCATAGAGTGTTCGGGTGACTGTGAGCGGCTGCTCAAAAACGCCGCCCTCCACAATCTGTCTCTGTGGGAGGTCGAGCGCACACCCGAGCTTGGTCTGCGTTTTGGCTGCGCGGTGGAGGATATATACAAACTGCGCACGCTGGCTCATCGTTCGGGCTGCTCGCTGCGGGTAGTACGCAAGCGGGGCGCGCCGTTTTTTATACATCGGGTCTTGCGTCGCCCGGTGCTGGTTGTCGGGCTTGTGCTGACTCTGGCTGTGCTGTGGGCAATGGGCTCGCGGGTGTGGAATATCCGTATAGACGCGCCCGAAAACGTGGACATTGCCGCCATGGAGACTTTGCTGTATCAATCGGGGCTGCGTGTGGGTATGCCGGTGCGGCAGGTGCGGGCGCAGCTTATCCGCAACGCCGTGATGTCTCAGTGTGATGAGCTGGCGTTTTTGACCGTAAACGTAACCGGCACTACGGCAAAGGTGCAGCTGTATCCGCGGGAGGAGCTTTTGGCGCCTTTGCCCGATACTTCGCCCTGCGACATTGTCAGCGGAGTTACGGGCATAATAACCGATATAAGGATAAAAAACGGCACCTCCTCACTGCGAAAATGGCAGAGTATTTATGAGGGTGACCTGATCGCATCGGCGGATATGGTCGATCAGCATGGGCAGCTGCGGCAGGTGCATGCCGATGCCGAGATCGACGTGCGCACCCTGTACACACGCAAATGCGCGGTGGCAAAGGAGCTTTTTGAGCTTGTTCCTACCCCAAATACAAAAAAACGTTCATATTTAGTGGTAGGAAACCGCTGTATTAAGCTATATTTGATTGAAAGTCCGGGATATAAGTGGTATTATAGTAGTGTATGCAGAAAAACTCTGTCACTCAAAGACGGATTTGATCTGCCCATCACGCTGGTGACCGTGACCTATACCGAGTGCGAAAAGCGTGAGTACACTCCGGATGCGTCTCAATTGGAGCAGATGCTGAGTGAGCGCATGACGGCGGCTTTTATGCTGCAGCGCCCCGATGCCGCGCTGATAGACAGCAGCTTTACCCTGCTGCAGTCGGGCGGCGGGTATGAGGGCATTATGAGATTTGAATGCAGCGAAACTACAGGAATACAAATTGCGAGGTAGATAAAATGGATCAGATGATAAGTGTTGACAGAGTAGAGCATATTGCAAGTCTGTTTGGACTGCTTGACGAAAATCTCAGGCTGCTGTCCAACGAGTACGGTGTTATGATCACCAACCGCGACCAGCAGATAAAGATCTCGGGCGAGCCTGAGAACACCATGCAGGCAAAGCAGGCTGTGGAGGCACTGCTTGCGCTTATCATCCGCGGCGAGGAGATAGACGCACAGCGGGTCAACTACGTCATCTCCATGGTGCGCGACGGCAGACAGGATCAGATAGGTCAGATGGCAAAGGACGTTATCTGCGTGACCATGCGCGGCAAGCCCGTCAAGGCCAAGACTGTCGGTCAGCAGAAATACGTGGATGCCGTACAGTCCAATATTATGACCGTGGGCGTTGGCCCTGCCGGTACGGGCAAGACCTATCTTGCCGTTGCCTGCGCTGTTGCGGCATTCAGGCAGAAGACCGTCAACCGTATCATTCTGACCCGTCCCGCCGTTGAGGCCGGCGAGAAGCTGGGATTTCTGCCCGGCGATCTGCACAACAAGGTCGACCCCTACCTGCGCCCTCTGTACGATGCGCTGTTTGATATGATGGGCCCCGAGGCTTTCCAGAGATATATGGAGCGCGGCAATATTGAGGTTGCTCCTCTGGCATACATGCGCGGCAGAACGCTGGACGATGCGTTTATTATTCTGGATGAGGCGCAGAACACCACCACCGAGCAGATGAAGATGTTCCTCACCCGTATGGGTATGGGTTCCAAGGTTGTCATCACCGGTGACGTTACACAGATAGACCTGCCCGACGGCAAAAAGAGCGGCCTCAAAGAGGCTATCAACGTGCTTGCAGGCATTGACGATATCGCAATATGCAATCTTGACCACCGCGACGTTGTCCGTCACGAGCTGGTCAGCAAGATAATTCTGGCTTATGAGAAAAAAGCCGCAGGAAAGAAGGGCGAGCATGGCAAAGCTAAAGGTTAAAATCGAAGGCGAGGGCACCGACAGCGCCAAGACCCTGATCAGGCTGGCTGCCAAAGCCGCCTATAACGAGTTTGGCTATGACCGGGACGGATTTGTCTACATTCAGCTTGTTGACGGCGAGGAGATAAGAGAGCTTAATTCTGCTCACCGCAAGGTTGACAAGGTGACGGACGTGCTTTCTTTTCCCATGATGGATTACTACCGCGGTGAGTGCCGCGAAAATATGCCCTGCCTGACCGAAAGCGGCGAGCTTGAGATAGGCGACATGGTCATATGCACCGAACGCGCCCGCGAGCAGGCAAGAGAGTTTGGCCACAGTTTTTCCCGTGAGTGTGCCTACCTGACCGTGCACAGCATACTGCATCTGCTGGGATTTGACCATGTGGATGAGGGCGCGGAAAAAGCCGCCATGCGTGAAAAAGAAGAAAAAATACTCAAAAAGCTTGGGCTTGAAAGGAAATAAATATGATTACAAAAACCGGTATATTCTCTATCGTGGGCAGACCCAATGCTGGCAAGTCCACTCTGCTCAACGCGCTGTGCAAGACCAAGGTGAGCATCGTTTCCCAAAAGCCTCAGACCACCCGTACACGCATCACCGGCATCCGCAATATTGACGATTGCCAGCTGGTGTTCATGGACACCCCCGGTCTGCACAAAGCACGCAACCGACTGGGCGATTTTATGACCAAGGTTATCGACGACACAGTCAGCGACGTTGACGCAGCTATTCTGATAGTCGAGCCCGTGGCACGCATCGGTATCCCCGAGCAGATGCTTATCGACAAGATCAAGGCAGAAAAGATCCCCGCCGTGCTGGTCATCAACAAGATAGACACCATCAAAGAAAAAGAAGAACTCCTCGAGGTCATCAGGATATACAGTGAGGCCTGCGAGTTTCAGGACGTTGTGCCTCTGTCGGCACGCAACCGCGACGGCGTGGACGCGCTGACCAAGATACTCTGCTCCATGTGTATCGAGTCGCCCCAGCTGTACCCCGACGATATGCTGTCCGATCAGCCTGCCCGCGCTTTTGCCGCAGAGCTGGTGCGTGAGAAACTGCTTATGTGTCTGGACAAGGAGATACCCCACGGCGTTGCCGTTGAGATAGAGCAGTACGACATCGGCGAGACTCTCGCCGAGATCTCGGCGGTCATCTACTGCGAGCGCACCAGCCACAAGGGCATTATAATCGGCAAAAAGGGTGATATGCTCAAGCGCATCGGCGCTCTTGCCCGCTCGGATATGGAAAAGAAGCTGGGCAAAAAGGTATTTTTGCAACTGTGGGTCAAGGTAAAAGAGGACTGGCGCAACAACCCCGCCCAGGTCCGCAATTTTGGATACTACAACGACTAAAGGGAGTTTTTGATGTACGTTTCCACAAGGGCGCTTGTTATACGCAGTGTGCCGTACAAGGATGCCGACCGTATTCTTACCGTGCTTTCGGACAAGCTTGGCAGGATTACTGTCAGGGCACGGGGCGCAGTGCGCAAAAACAGCACGCTCAGTTCGGCAAGCCAGCTGTTTTGCTGCTCGGATATGGTACTGTTTGAAAAAGACGGCAGATACACCCTCAACGAGGCTCACATCACAGAGCAGTTTGAGGGCTTGAGGGCGGATTTATGGACTATGTCGCTGGCGTCATACTTTGCCGAGGTACTGTCCTCCCAGGAGGAGGATGAGACCATGGGCAGCAGCGAGCTTTTGCGTCTTGCGCTCAACTGTCTGTATGCTCTGTCTCAGGGCAGGTATCACCGTGAGCTTGTCAAAGCGGCTTTTGAGCTGAGATACGCCACCCTCAGCGGCTATGAGCCCGACCTCAACAGCTGTGCGCTCTGCGGCTGCCTGCTGAGTGCGGACACACGCAGCCTGCCCGAAAAGGGCGAGATATACTGCCTGCAGTGTGCGCCCCGTTACGGCGTTGAGCTGAGTCTGAGTGCGCTGACGGCGGCACGGCATTTTGTGTCCTGCGAGCTGAAAAAGCTGCTGCAGGTATCGGTGAGCGAGCAGGATGCGCGGAGTTTGTCCGAGTTTTCGGGCAGGTATCTCAAAAGCTGCCTTGAGCGCGGATTCAAGACACTCGATTTTTACTACAGTCTCGGAGATATACGATGAACGATCTATTTGAAAAATCCATACACGTGCTGGAGCTGCCCAAGGTACTGGACAAGCTTGCAAGCCACGCTTTCAGCGACAGAGCCAAGCAGATGTGTCTGGCTCTGCGTCCCTTGCCCTCTCTCTATGAGTGCGAAAAGCTGCTGCAGGAGACCGCTGACGCGGTGCTTTTGGCAGGTATGTTCGGCTCGCCCGGATTTTCGGGGCTCAAGGATATTTCCTCGGCTCTGGACAGACTTGACAAGGGCGGCGTGCTCAA
>JAFYMQ010000189.1 GCA_017556565.1 Clostridia bacterium
CGCGCAGGCTACCGTTTTCAAGCAGCTCCCACTGTTTGCCGCAATGATTGCAGACAAGGCGGCTGCCGCTGCTTGTCATATCATGCTCGCTGAGGCAGGCAGGGCACTGATAGAGCACCTTGTGCAGACCCTCTGCGCGGAAAGGCTCGGTGATCAGGATACCGTTATCCTTCTGGTAGCGGTAATCATCATACTCCATAGCGCGGCGCACCTCTGTCATTATCTCAGCGGCAGACATGCGCTGCACATCCTCGGCTGACAGTATCTGAGTCATGGTTGTGTGCAGCGGAACTTTGCGCTTTTTACGATAATTCCAGAATGGCGTGTGCAGATAGTTGCCGTGATGGATCATGACCACAACGGGCACGTTGTTCATCTTGATAAGCTTGCCCAGCGAGTCGGGAAGAATAGCCGTAGTACCCACGGGCGAATAGCGGGCCTCGGGGTACATGCACAGAATATCACCCCGCTGCAGCACGCGTCGGATCGAACGCACAAGCTGCAGGTCGTTGGTAAACTTGCGTTTGCAGATGCATCCAAGCAGCTCCATCAGCCAGGGGCGGCGGTAATATCCGTCTATAGTTGCAACGTTGTTGACCCTGTGTGGGAAAGTCGCCATGGCAGACAGCTGAAAATCCACAAAATACATATGATTGCTCAGCAGGATATAGGGCGGCTTGAGATTGTCCATATTGATCTTTTCTATCTTGTAGGGCAGGCGAGGCATCATTATCCTGCTGACAAGAGCCAGCAGCCCGGTCATAATAAGGGGCTGGCGGATGGGATATTTGGCGGTGTTGTAATGGCGCTTGTTTTTGTAATTTACGTCAACGTTCATCGTCGTATCACCCACATTCAAATATGGTATCATTATATAGGGTTAATGCTACCAAGTCAACACTTTGGGCAAATGTGTTGAAAAAAGCCTGCACAAAAACTTGTGCAGGCGGTTTTTATGGGGTAGCTTGTGTTATTTGGCCTGGTCTTCCATGCGAAGGGCCTCGCTGATGGCGACCTCGGCAATAGCTTTTGCATAGGCATCCATATTGGTGTCGTACAGACGGTTATCCTCGTCGCTCTGGATGAATCCCAGCTCGATAATGCAGGAGGGCATATCGGTCAGCTTGTTGACGAAGTAATCCTCATTGGCGGAGGAGACGGTACCCTTTTTGATGCCGCGGTTTTTGGATATGCCCACGTCAGCCAGCGCATCCAGCAGGGTCTCGGCAAAATCCACGGTGCTGTCGTCAGCCTTGGAGGAGACCCAGATCTCTACGCCTTTTGCACCCTCAAAACTGTTGCGGTGCAGGGAGATGAACAGGTCGGCACCGGCATTGTTTGCAAGATCGGCTCTCTCGCTGAAATAGGGGTAGCTGTCATCGGTGCGGGTGAGCAGGACCTTATGACCCAAAGCCTCGATCTGCTCGGCTACCTTGAGGGCAAGATTGAGCGAGTCGTCCTTTTCCATACGGCCGTCCCACACAGCGCCCGCATCCTTGCCGCCGTGGCCGGGATCAATACAGATCAGTACCTGGGGGGCAGGGGGAGTGGTGACCATAGTGTCGGGAGTGACGGTCTCGGGGGGGATCACGGTATCGGCAGTGCCGCTGTCGGGTGCATTAGTATTGGGGATCTGATCGGCAGTGCCGCTATTGGGTGCATTAGTATTGGGGATCTGATCGGCAGTGCCTGTGCTCTGGTCGGTGCTGTCTGCTGCTGTGTCGCTTGTGCCCGGATTGTCGGTTGCGGGCGGAATAGTGCTGCCGTCATCGGCAGAACTGTCCCAGAAACAGGCGCACAGAAGAACGGACATAATAACCGTCAATAATATAAGAAAACTTTTTTTCATCGGTTGACCCCCGGTGACAAGATTTTTGCGGATAATCCAACATTTTACATTATACAGCAAAAAAATCCAATTGTCGATAAAAAATTATTGATAAAACAAAACGTCACACAAAAAAAGCGGCTTCGGAATACCCGAAGCCGCGGTAAGGCGCTATAGGATCAGTAGCCGATCTTCTCCCAGCACTCAAAGGGTGCTGCCAGCTCTTCGCTGATGTAGACCTGAGTTTTCTTGGTCTGGAGCATGGTGGAGGGCAGATAGGGGGTGATGGGGCCGTGGGTGCACAGACGGCTGGTCATACGCTGCCAGGAGGAGAATGTGCCGCAGGTTGCCAGTGCGTGAACCTCAATGCGCTCTTTTGCGCGCATTACGTCCAGAGGGCCGATGGTAGCGGCGCAGGGAGGTACGTTTGCAATATCGCCCGACTGACCGAATGTGCCGTTGAGGGAGTTCTGCATAATGGTCATGGGATGCAGCTTGACTATCTGTGCAGGCTGATTGAGCCACTCCTCGATGTCACCGCTGCCGATAAACTCGGGGATAGGATCGACAAATGCCATATGTCCTGCCCAGCCGGGGGAGGTGGAGGCGATATCAGCGCCTGTGCCCTCGGTAATATCGTCAATGATCTTGGAGTAGTCCTTGATGTTTGCGTTGGTGGGGAAGTGGACGTTCTCCATGGGCATACGCAGCTTGGGATCGATCTGATAGTAGAAGTACTTGATCATAGAGTGTGCAAAGCCTGCCTCATAGGTAATGGGCGCGATATTGCCGCACTCGTCAGCCCACTCATCCTCGGCGACCAGGTGTACCTTGCGGCAGTCAACTTTGAAATAGTTGATAAGCTGTGCCAGAGGGATGTAGGTGTCGGGCTCGGGGTTGCCCAGGATCATGGTAAAGCTTCTGCCGGCATCGACAGCTTCTTTGAGACGGGAGAACAGAGTGCCAATCAGGATGGGATGGGGGTTCATAATGACCTTGACGTCAAACTCGGGATGCCACCAAGGTTCGCGCTTTTCCAGATCCTTGCCGCTGAGACTGCGTACGTATTCACAAACCTTCTTGTCCTTAAAAGGGACAAAATCATGAGGCTGAAAATCAAACTTGGTTGCGGGATCGGTGATAAAATCTTTCATTTTACTGTTTCTCCTTTCAGAATAACCGATTTTATATTCATATTGTGATCACAGATTACAAGATCGGCACGGCCGCCGCGCCTGATCTCGCCGCGGTCAAAAAATCCCACGGCACGGCTGGGGTTGAAAGATGCATACCTGAACACGTCCACTATAGATGCGCCCGTATGCTTCATCATATTGCGGCAGGCAACCTCAAGCGTCAGCTTGGAGCCTGCTATCTCGCCTGCGTAGTCAAAGTTGATGTCGGTGACACCCTCATAGCCGGGGGGCACAGGGCCGTCAAACACGCAGGAGTCGGAGATGAGGATTATTCTGTCCTCGCCCTTTATTTTGCGTATCAGTCGGAGCATGTAGGGGTCGACGTGTATGCCTCTTGAGTCGCAGATAAGCTCGGCATAGATGTCGTGGTTGTAGTTGACCGTCTCGTCCACGCACACGCCGCGGCACTCGGGGTATTTGGGTCTGTCACCGGTTGCATTGGTGTGATGTGTGCCGATGCACAGTCCGTAGGGCATAAGCTGCTCTATCTGTTGGGGGGATGCCTCGCTGTGTCCCACCGCAAACCGTACCGCGGGGTTGGCAGCTTTTGCATCCGCAACAAACTGCTCAATATTCTCACGTTCGGGCGCGACTACCCATACGCGGGCATCCTTGCCCACCCGCTCGATAATGGGCATATAGTCAACAGGGTCAATGTCGCCCTTCCAGGGGTTGTTCTCTCTGTCTGCGCCGAACTTGGGGTTCATATAGGGAGCTTCCATATAAAAACCTGCCATATTAGCGCCCTCGTCAGTTGCCATGGCAGCTTTTACCCTGTCTATCTGCTCAAGCAGCTGGGTGCGGTTCATATTAAAATACAAGGTCGGCAAAATCGTGGTGGTGCCATGCTCCAGATTGAACTGTGCAGCCGCCAAAGGCTCGTCATAGAACCAGTGTCCGCCGCCTGCATGGTTGTGAATATCAACCAGTCCGGGGCCTGTATACAGTCCCTCGGCATCGATCACACGGCAGCCGTCGGGTATGGGCAGGCTGCCCGCTTCGCCAAAGTCGGTGATAACGCCGTTTTCCATAAGCAGCACGCCGTCAACGATCAGATGGTCGCGCATGACCAAAGTAGCGTTCTTGATAACTGTCATAGCCTGTCACTCCTTGTGAATATACAGTCACGCCGAATGTTAAAAATGTATGGTATTATGTTATCATTTATCAAAAAATATGTCAACGGAAAAACGGCACGTCGGCACACGTTCGACAATACCTGCAGGTGCATTGCTTGACATATACCGCCGCAGACTGTAAAATTATATAAAGATCAACATATTCAGAGTGTTGGGAAAAGGATAAACGGTATGAAAAAAACCATCTCAAAGATAGACAGAAATATACTTATCTATCTTGTTGACATGATCATAATTGCCGCATCCTACGGGCTTACGTGGCTTATGGAGCACATAAGCATAGAGGGGCACTGGAGGATAGGTCAGATAGCATTGAGCACCCTGTTCACACTTGTTGTGTACACCGTGCTGATGCTTGTTTTTGGCGTCAACAGGGTAATATGGCGTTATGCCAGCGCAAAAGATTACCTGCAGATATTTTTGGTATCCTGCGTAAGCGGACTTATCGCATCGCTGATATTCGAGGTCTATTCCCACGGCGAGTTTTCGCTGCTGTTCAGCGCCTTTGCGGTCATGCTCTCCTCGGCAATGCTGACGTTGTCGCGCATAACCTATCGCGAACTGGTCGTGCTCAAACGCAACAAGCCCTACAGCGAAGAGGGCAGGCGGCTCGTTATAGTCGGCGCGGGCGCGGCAGGCTACAGAATGCTTGACGAGATAAAAAGCAACCGCAGCAGCCGTCTTATTCCTGTGGCGCTGGTGGACGATGACGAAAACAAGCTTAACCGCTCCATAGACAACGTCAAGGTTCGGGGCAAGATCTCCGATATCGCCACAGTCTGCCGCCACGTCAACGCGCAGGTCATATATATAGCCATTCCCTCCGCCACCAGCGAGCAGCGCGCGGTCATCCTTGACGAGTGTGCCAAAACCGGCCTGCCCGTCAAGATCCTGCCCTTTTTGTCCGAACTTGGCGAGACCAAGGATATAGTCAGCAAAGTCCGTGACATCACCCCCGAGGAGCTGCTGGGCAGAGAGCCGGTCAGTCTTGCGGGCGAAAATGTGTCGGACTTTGTCAGCGGCAAGCGTGTGCTGATAACGGGCGGCGGCGGAAGCATCGGTGCCGAGCTTGCGCGGCAGATAGCCGCCTGCTCACCCGAGAAGCTTGTTATAGTGGATTTTTATGAGAATACCGCCTATGAGCTGCAGCAGGAGCTTGCGGGCAAATACGGGGCAGACCTTGATCTGAGCGTGCACATTGCCAACGTCTGCGACGGTGAGCGCATGGAGCAGCTGTTTAAGCGCGAGCGGCCCCATATAGTCATCCACGCCGCCGCACACAAGCACGTACCGCTTATGGAAGAGGTGCCCGACGAGGCGGTGCGCAACAATATATTCGGCACCTTCAGCTGCGCTCAGGCAGCCTTGAGCAGCGGAGTCAGCCGATTCGTGCTCATCTCCACCGACAAAGCCGTCAACCCCACCAATATCATGGGCGCTACCAAGCGCGTCTGCGAGATGGTGGTGCAGTATTTCAACACGGTATCAAAAGGCAC
>JAFYMQ010000190.1 GCA_017556565.1 Clostridia bacterium
GAACGCCACCCACCGCATGGCAGGCAAAGTCTGGGTGGCAGGCGGCATAGTTTTGCTGCTGGCTGCATTCATACCCTATGACTGGGTAGTGGCGGTTATGATCTCTGTGCTTTTTGCCATGATAATTATCCCTGTTGCCTACTCTTATTGGTTCTATAAGCGCGCTCTCGGTCAGGGCAAGATCGAAAAAGCCGAACCCATGAGCAAGCACTACGGCAAAAAAACCATGATAGCCGTTCACGTGGCTGTCGGCGCCATAGTGGTGTTTGTGGTAATAATCCTGTTTATGGGCAAGGTCACTATGCAGTATCTTGACAACGGCATAGAGGTCAGAGCCACCCTTTGGGGCAGCAGGACTGTCGAGTATGACGAGATTGACAAGGTAGTGCTTGCCAACTCCAACAAAGCAGGCCTCAAGCTCAACGGCGTCAATTCGCTGAGATACAATGCCGGTATATTCGAAAACAGCGACTTTGGTCAGCACGACAGATACGCATATACCAAAGCGGCAAACTCGGTTGTTATCTACGAGCTTGACGGCGACATTATCATAATCTCCCTCGAGACCGACGAAGAAAACGCAGCACTCTACAGCACCCTGACGGACAAGACAGGCGGTGGCAAACAGTGAACGCCATAGAGACAAAAAACCTGACCAAATACTACGGCAAAAGCCGCGGTATAACAGACGTGAGCATTACGGTGGGGCAGGGAGATTTTGTGGGTTTTGTCGGCCCCAACGGCTCGGGAAAATCCACCACCCTCCGCACCCTGCTGGGTCTTATCTCTCCCTCGTCCGGCTCTGCCTCTGTGCTGGGTATGGACGTCTTGGCGAGCCGCACCGAGATACTGGGCAGAGTGGGTTATCTGCCTGCCGAGACCGCCTTTTATAACGGTGCCAGAGTCCGCGATGTGCTGGAGTATTCGGCACGTCTTCGCAAAATAGACTGCACCGCCGCCGCCAAAAACCTCTGCGAGCGCCTGCAGCTCGATATGAACCGCAAAATAGGCGAGCTGTCTCTGGGCAACCGCAAAAAGGTGGGCATAGTATGCGCCATGCAGCACTCACCCGAGCTGTATATACTGGATGAGCCTACAAGTGGTCTTGACCCTCTGATGCAGCAGGAGTTTTTCGCCCTGCTTCAGGAGAAAAATCAGCAGGGTGCTACAGTATTTCTGTCCTCCCACATCCTGTCCGAGGTATCCCGCTACTGTAGCCGCGCCGTCGTCATCAGAGAGGGCAGAGTCATAGCAGCAGACACCGTAGACGCGCTGGGCAGCAGCGACGTCAAGCGCGTCACCCTCAAGGGCGCAGACGGTATGCCCCGGTTTGACGGCATCAGCGCACTTACGTGCGATGAGCAGTCGCTCAGCTTTTTGTACAGAGGCGACAGCAAGAGCCTGATAGCCGGACTGTCTCAGCTCAGTTTTGGGGATATCACCATCACTGATCCTCCTCTTGATGAGGTGTTTATGCATTATTACGCAGAGGAGGGCGAGAGCAAATGACTGTATTTTTATTTGAACTCAGACAGAACAAGCTGCTTCTGATCATCTGGAGCGTGGTTATCGCGTTTATGCTTGGTATTGCGATTATCATCTATCCCGAGATGGCACCGCAGATGAACGAGATCGGTGATATGTTTGCCGATATGGGCAGCTTTACCGCCGCGTTTGGCATGGATCAGATCAACTTTGGCGAGTTCTGGGGATATTTTGCCGTCGAGTGCGGCAACGTGCTGGGTCTGGGCGGCGCACTGTTTGCCGCAATGACCGGAATAGCCGCACTGTCCAAGGAACAAAAAGACAAAACCGCCGAGTTTTTGCTCACCCATCCCGTATCGCGCAGCAGAGTGACTGCAAACAAGCTTGCCGCAGTAGCAGCTCAGATAATTGCGGTCAATGTAGCGGTTATGGTCGTTGCGGCTTTGTCAGTGACTGTGATCGGTGAGAGCATCAGGCTGAGAGAGTTTTCACTTCTGTTTTTGGCATACCTGCTGATGCAGATAGAGATAGGCTGCATAACCTTCGGCATTTCGGCATTCCTGAGCGGCGGCGGAATGGGAGTGGGCATTGGTATTGCCATAGGCTTCTATTTTGTCAACATTCTGTCCAATCTCACAAGCGAGCTTGAGGTGCTCAAATACCTGACCCCCTTTGCCTATGCAGACGGCGCGTATATAGTGTCAAACGTCAGCCTGCAGCCCGAGTATCTTGTCTCGGGCGCACTGTTTGCCGCTGCGGGTATAATAGCCGCTTTTGCCAAGTATACCAAAAAAGATATCCTGTAACAGTAATATCAAAAAAATCCCGACCGATAGGGTCGGGATTTTTTGTGCTCAATTATCAAAGCTCGCGGTTTTTGAAGAATGTGCAGGATAACTTCCATGATACAAAGTATATTAGCACACCGATTATGATAAAAACCGGCGACATCAGAGCGGTGCCTGAGGGTATCAGCATTATTTTTGCAATTATTGAATTGCCTGCCATAGACACGGCGCAAATAACACCCACGGTTATCAGGTATGCCATTCGTCCTTTTTCTGTGCCGTATCTGAATACAAAAGGCAGCGCCATGGAGCCCGACAGTGCCGATACCATCAGCACGGTGAACATTATGAACAAAAACTCAATGGGGTCAAACACTCCGGCAACGGCGGTTTTTACTGCCTGCACGATACCGGTGGCAATAAGCATCACCAGCTGACACAGTATGCCAAAAATATACTTGCTTGTCACTATCTGCACCTTTGTGTAGGGCAGGGCGGCGCTGTATTTTATCCAGCCGCTGCGCTCGTCGTAGCTGAGCAGATTGACAGGTATCATACCGCAGAGCAGGCAGGGGTAGATGATATAAAACATATCCATGCTTGACTCGCTGAACACGCTGATCGTCATAAACAGCACGGCAAGAAGCAGATACACGCGGCAATATTTGATTGCCATATACCAGTCTTTGAGCAGCAGAGCTTTCATATTATTCACCCTCCTTTACCATGAACAAAAACAGGTCTTCTATAGTGACGGGAAAAGCCTCAAACCCGGACGGAATATCCTGCCGCAGCATCATCGCATCAACGTAGTAGGGGGTTTGCTTTTTGTGGCGTACGGCACTCTCGGGCAGCTGATTGAACTGCTCTTTGGAGCAGCGGACAAGTGCGTACTGAGACAGCAGCTTATCCTTCTCGTCGCACAAAAGCAGCTCGCCCTTGTGCAAAAAGGCGATATAGTCGCACAGCTTTTCAAGATCGCTGACTATATGCGAGGATATGAGTATGGAGTGCTCCTCGTCACGGGCAAAATCAAACAGTATATCAACTATCTCGTCACGCACAACAGGGTCAAGACCGCCCGTGGGCTCATCCAGCAAAAGCAGCTTGGCTTTGTGTGACAGCGCCGCGGCTATGCTCAGCTTCATCTTCATACCTCGGGAAAAGTCCTTGAACTCCTTGTCAAGAGGCAGGGAGAATCGGGTGAGCAGGTGGAGATAATGCTCATCGTCCCAGTTGGTGTAGGTGTGCTTGAGTACTGCGCCTATCTGCCGCGCATTAAGACAGAGGGGAAAAGCCGGCTCGTCAAACACCACGCCTATATCCTGCTTGACGAGTGTCATATCTGCCTGATCGCTGCAGCCAAGCACGGTTATAGTGCCGCTGTCACGCTTTATTATATCCAGTATCAGCTTTAGTGTGGTGCTTTTTCCTGCGCCGTTTTCACCCACAAGACCCATTATGCATCCGCCGGGCAGGGTAAGACTCAGATTGTTTAGTGTAAAGCTTTTGTAGTGCTTGGTCAGATTTTTTATCTCAAGTGCGTTCATCGGTCGTCCTCCATTCCAAAATCAAGCATATTGTGCAGGTCCTGAAGAGTCAGATCACACTGCTTTGCCAGCGTGAATATCTGCTCTATGTGCCGCTCGATTTTCTTCAGATTTTCTTCGCGTACAAGCTGGAGATTTTTAGGTGCTACGTAGCAGCCTTTTGCGGGCAGGGTGGATATGAACCCGTCCTTCTCA
>JAFYMQ010000191.1 GCA_017556565.1 Clostridia bacterium
ACCGCCGACAGTATAAACAGTATCAGCGAGGGCAGTCAATACTGTCTGAGAATTGCCATGTCGGGCTTGAACAAGAATATAAAGGGCAGAATTATCAGGGTCTTGAGCTGCAGGCCGAACAATTCTTTGTACTCGTTGCCGTCGGGTACAAAGATCTTTTTGATGCAGACTATCCACACGTATATAAGAGGCGGCAAGAGCACCACAAAGTCCATCAGACAGCGGCACTGCAGCAGCAGGAGCGTTGCCGCCGCGGGCGGCAGCAGACGGAGGATGCCTTTTTTCTCCAATGCGCCCGACAGTGCGCCGGCAAGGCTGAGCGCGCCCACAGACAGGGCAAAGGAATAGTTGACACCGATATAGCCGCCGATATAGTTGGCGAACACGAAATAATACCCGATATCGCTGAGCAGCTTGGTAAGAAGCAATACTATCATACGCTTGCCTCCTCTTCGCTCAGCTCTTCGGCTGTGATTATTCTGACGCAGCTGCCGTGAAGAGCGGTCAGGCGGTCGACCGAGCGCTGATAACCCTCAAGCATGGCGGGGGTGATGATTATCCTGCCTCGGCCCGCATCACTGCGGCGCATACATCTGGCAATAAGTCGGTCAAAGCTCATTATCCTGCCGTAGCCTGCACGGGCAAGACCCTCCAGCACACGGCTGAGGTGCTTTGCGCCGATGCCCTCTTCCAGAGTGTCCCATCTGCCCAGCGCACCTGCGGTGGTGGCATTGGTGACAAAATCATAGCGCACGCCGCTGTCTTCCAGAGTTTCGCAGACGGTGCGGGCGATGCGGTAGCATTTTTCGACTTTTTCTGCCATTTCGCGGGTCAGATCGCCGCGGTATTCAACGTTGAGCACCACGGTGACCGAGGGCTCGGCGGTATAATCGTACTGCTTGACCATCAGACCCTGACCTCTTGCGCTCTGTGTCCAGCTGATGGAGCGGAAAGGCTCTCTGCCTGTGTATTCGCGGAAGCCTGCGGTGAGCACCGGGTCTTCCAGTATAAATCTGCGCACCGAAATATCGCCCAGAAATCCGCCCAATACCTCCTGCAGCTCCATGCTGCGGCAGGGTCTGGGGCAGACTGCCACTTCGGCATTCTGGCTGATATAGCGCACGTCCTGACTTGCGCCGATAAAATCGCCGCCGTACATTGTGCAGCCGGTAAAAAAGTACCTGCCGCGTTCGGGCAGCCTGACGCTCAGGCTGCGGCTGGAGGATTTGCGCCCGCCCAGATACAGCGACGAGGTCAGCTGGGTATTTTCCAGATCGCGGTGGATGTTGAGCTCATCCTCACAATCAAAGGTCAGCTCGCAGGGCATCAGCTCCTTGATCTTGATAAAGGAGATGGGCAGCCGCTTGCGGTTTTCTATGACCGTGGTGATGGTAAAAATCTCACCGGGGTCTACCACCTGCCTGTCGGGGGTCAGCGAGTAGGTCACGTTGTCAAGTCCGTGCTTGAGCGTCCACCACTCCGCAATACCGCCGATGGCAAGCAGAATGAACAAAAAGATCAGCATAGGCTCAGTTGATCTTTTCCAGAGGTACTTCTACGGTGTCGATCAGCTTGCGCAGGTACTCGCGTGCATCGCCCGAGCGAGCCGACGAGCCGGTGGAGATGCGGTGTGCCAGTACGGGCAGGGCAAGCTTTTTGACGTCTTCGGGGGTGACAAAGTCTCTGCCCTGCAGCGCGGCGCTGACCTGACAGGCGCGGTAGAGTGCGATACCGCCGCGGGTGCTGACGCCCGAGACAAAACGGTTGTCGGTACGGGTTTTTTCGATAATATCCATCATGTAGCCCCTGACGTCATCCGAGACTCTGACCTGCTGCCAGTTGCTCTTGATGTATGCGGTCTCTTCGTCTGTGACCACCTGCTCCAGACGTGCGATAATGTCGGGTGCAGACTCACGGGCGATAACAGCCATCTCCTGCTCGCGGGTCATATAGCCCAGCTGCAGGCGCATGAAGAAGCGGTCGGTCTGTGCCTCGGGCAGGGGGAAGGTGCCGTAAGACTCGATGGGGTTCTGGGTAGCCATGACCATAAAAGGCTCTGCCATGGGATATGTAACGCCGTCCACCGACACCTGACGCTCCTCCATAGCCTCAAGCAGAGAAGACTGGGTGCGGGGGGTGGCGCGGTTTATCTCGTCAGCAAGAATGATGCTGGAGAAGAGAGGGCCTTTTTTGAACTGGAACTCGCCGCTCTTCTGGTTGTAGAAATTGATACCGGTCAAATCGGAAGGCAGCAAATCGGGGGTGAACTGAATACGCTTGAAGTCGCCGCCGATGCTCTTGGCAAAAGCGCGCAGAAGCATGGTCTTGCCGGTGCCGGGAACGTCCTCCAAAAGCACGTGGCCCGAGCACAAAAAGCAGGTGAGAACCTGCTCGATTATCTCATCCTTGCCCACGATGACCTGGGCGCAGTTTGCGACAATTTTGTTGCGGTAATCGATATAACGCTGAAGATCCATATCAAAAGCCTCCAAAATACAATTTTATTTAATAATTCATTGTACCTTATTTGACAAAGGCTTGTCAACGGAAGATTGTAAACATTGTGTATACTCGCCTCTGCCCCTTAGCTGCGCTCTGTGCCATAGAGCCCGGTCTGCCCGTCACGAAACAGAGGCAGGCGGGGCGGGTGAAAGGTAAAAAACACCATTACCGCAAAAATCGCCGCTATTATCGCCATGGCGCAAAAAGGCTTTTTTGTGCCGCGGCTGCACTTGTACACGTGAGCGCCCACCGTCTGCCCTATGGCAGCCGACAGAGCCAGCAGGGATATATCCACCGCCAGAAAATGTCTGCCCAGCACCCCGGTATACAGATAGTACATGGCGGGCATCGACCCCACAGCGGCAGTCAGCGCCGCAAGCGTGCCCCACATCCACCTGCCGCGGTGCAGGTCGCGGCTGTGTTTTTTGTAATACCTGCCCCACCAGAAAACTGTGGGCAGGCAGACCATTTTGGTATGCTCCCACACGCTCTCGTTGACCGGTGAGATGCAGGCGGCAAGGATATTTCTGCCCGTGAGCTCATACAGATAGTGAAGGGCCGCCCCCACGGCAAAAATAAACGGAATGCCCCACAGCAGGTATTTTTCCCGGGGGCTTTTTGGGTGTTTGTTCAAGTTTTGCACCTCCTCATACTTATGTTAGGATATGAGGAAAATGATATATATATTACTGCATATAGTTATATTGCCATTAAACGGAAAGTTATTGCGCCTTTACCGTTTTTTAGCCAAAATATGCCGTTTATTCGACAAAAACAGCCCACTTGCAAAAAATCAGGTCAATGTTATCAAGACTTTTGCACATTATCCACAGAGTTATCCACAGAAAAAGGGTGTATATTGATGCACAGCGTGTATAAACAGATTGTAATATCGATTTTTCCGCGGTGATTACAAAGCCCGATCTGAGATAAATAACAACATTTTACGGCAAAATATATAACAAAAAATGATAGAAACCAAGCGCCATGCAAACAAAAAATCCTCCCCTACGGCGACCGTTTTTTCTTCATGACCGTAGGGGAGGGGTCTCCCCTCCCGCAATGCAGCAGCAAGCTCTGCAACTGTGGATACACACGATTGCTGCTTCAAAACCTAAGCCGCCCTCTCAGTCACCTGCGGTGACAGCTCTCCCAAAGGGAGAGCCAAGAGAAAGGAGCGATTTCCAAAACAAGCTCGGATGAAATCGATGGATTTCGCGTATTATGGAAGCAACGCGCCCATTGACAG
>JAFYMQ010000192.1 GCA_017556565.1 Clostridia bacterium
CTTGGTATGACTGTCGATATCGTAGGTGGTGAATACGAAACTGGCGTCCTTTGCCCGAGGCTCGCCCAGCTCGGGGCCTATCTTGATGCTGATGGGCATATCCCCTGCCTCGTCCAGCATATCCATGACCTTGCCCGAGTCAGACAGGTATTCCATAAGCTCGCGGGCTTTGCCTGCATCCTGATACTCACGCATATTGAGCAACTTTTCCGCTCCCTCAACGTGTATCTTGGTGCCGTCGCCCTCTCGCTCAACCTCGTCAATAAACTTGAGCACGCTGTCTGCCAGCCTGAATGCGGGAGCATCTGTGCCCATGCTTCTGGCGATCGAGGGGAGCAGGTACTCAAGACGGTTTTCGGTGAGTGCAAGGTTCATTGCCGTGCTGAGCATGGCGGCTGCCGAAGGATCAACGCTCTCGTGAGAGCGGAACATACGGCTCTTGACCTCGGAATCGGTAATAAGCACCACGGCGTAGCTGTAGGAGTCTACCGGGATAAGCTCGACTTTTTTGACGTGGGCGCCGCTGCTCTTGACCGCGGACACGGTGGTGTGGTTGGTCATTGCCGACATGACCCGGGATGCGGTGTATGCCAGATCGTCAAGCTCGTGGAGCTTGCTCTCAAGCTCGGCGCGGATGGCGTTGATCTCGGCGGCTATGGATGCGCTGCGATCCATAAGCTCGTTGACGTACAGTCTGTAAGCTGCATAGGAGGGCACTCTGCCTGCCGATACGTGGGGTTTTTCCAGATATCCCATTTCCTCAAGCTCGCTCATCTCGTTGCGGATGGTTGCCGAGGATATGGGACGGTCAAAGCTGGTTGCCAGCGCTTTTGAACCGACGGGCTCGGCGGTATCGATGTAGTTTTCCACTATTGCTTTGAGTATTCTGCGTTTTCTGTCCTGCATATCCATACTGCCGCCCCCTTTTGTTTCTGTTAGCACTCTTTTGCCATGAGTGATAACTATAGTTTAGCACTTTTTTCCACTATGTCAATAGTTTTATCCAAAAAATATATGAACAGTCTGTTTCTTTTTCACACGTAGCAGCCAAGTGCTAAAAAATAAGAGCCTGTGCGGCTCTTATTTTTATATTATTATATGTATTTATCTAAGTTTTATGAAAAAATCCTTCAGCACCTGTGCGCATTCCTCTTCCATAAATCCGCCGTAAAGCTTGGGCTTGAAGCCGAAAGCTTCCTCAAATATATTGATAACGCCGCCGCAGGCACCCATATTGGTGTCTTTTGCGCCAAAAACCACGGTATCGATGCCCGCATTGAAGATAGCTCCTGCGCACATGGGGCAGGGTTCGAGGGTAACGTACAGGGTGCAGCCCGTCAGTCTGCGGTTGCGCAGCACGAAGCAGGCATTGTCTATAGCAAGTATCTCGGCGTGGTGGAGGGCGTTTTGTGTCTCTTCGCGGCGGTTTCTTCCCTCGGCGACTATGATGCCGTTTCTGACTATTACGCAGCCGACAGGTACTTCACCTTCGGCGGCGGCATCGCGGGCAAGCTTGAGTGCACGCTCCATAAAAAACTTTTCGGGCATTGGATAAGTCCCCCTTTGACTTTGGCTCGGCTTTGAGCTATTATATATACTATTATATAAATGGGTGATAAAAATGGAAAACAGCAAAAAAATACTGAACGCTCTGCGCTCTGCAGGCATAAAATACGAACACTATACCCACCGTGCGCTGACAAACGTGCTTGACCGCAAGCCCCTGGGTCTGGATTACGGCGGATACACCTGCAAAAATCTGCTCATCACCACACGCAACGAGGCAAGGTTTCTTCTGTGCATGCTGCCTGCCGAAAAAGAAGCCGATCTCAAGGCTATGCGGGACAGATTTCAAACTGCGCGGTTGTGCTTTGCCTCCGATGAGGCGCTTTTGCGCCTGCTGGATCAGGTAAAGGGCAGCGTGGGCGTGCTCAGCGCCATCAACGACCCCGGCAACACCGTGGAGATCGTGCTGGACAGCGAGCTTAAAAACGCCGCACGCATCGCAATGCATCCCGGTGTGATCACCGAGACGGTGGTGCTGTCAGGCAGCGAGCTTGAGCGGTTTGTGCTGGGGCTTGGCAAAAAACTGCATTATTTTGACTTTTGATTTTTGCGAGTCGGCCGTTTTTTTGCGACCGGCTTTTTTCTTACCGAAAAGCCGAATGTACCCAGCGCTTCGCCGGGTGCAAAATAGGAGCCGTGGGCATAGCTGAGCAGCTTGCATCTCTCGATCATCAGTCTGCCCGTTCTGTCAAGATACTGCTCGTCCACACGCACCGCCACGATGTCGGCAAGGAACATATCATGGCTGCCCAGACGCTTGATGTCAAACACCTTACACTCAAGGCTGATGGGGCACTGGGCAATGGACGGAGCGGCAACCTTAACGCCCTCCTCGGCGGTAAAATTGCACAGTTTGAACTTGTCTGTGTCTCTGCCCGATTTGACGCCGCACAAGTCGGTCTCGCGCACCAGAGATGCAGGCGGCAGATTGATGACAAACTCGCGGCTGCTCTCTATGATATGGTGGGAGTAACGCTCGGGGCGGATGGATACGTAGGTGCGGGCCGGCTTGGAGCAAATTATGCCTGTCCATGCTGCGGTCAGCACGTTGGGCGACTCAAGCGTGCCGCAGGAGACCAGCGCGGGGGGCACGGGCGCAAGCAGGGTTGCGCCGTCCCAGGTGACTTTTGACATATCTTTACCTCGCAATAATCCGATTTGTGTATCTGCACTATACAACTATCCCCCGACGGGAAACATGGATCACGTTAAATAACCCGCTTATAGCAGGTGGGTCCGCTGCTTATCCTTTACAGTACTCCCAACGTCGGCATATGCCGGAGGTCTGCACATGGGGGCAAGACTCCGCAGTCCCATTTAACACTTTGTAGGTTAAATAAAGTCGATCCATATCCCCCGTCGGGGGACAATAAAAGCTTTGGAGATGATCAATAGCCTTCTTTTTTGGCTTCTTTTTCCTCTTCGTCCTCAAAGGTCTCCTCCAGACGCTCGGAGAAGATCTGGAACATCTCATCCAGCTCATCCTCGTCGTCAAGAGTGACAAGGATATCCTCGCCGTCTTCTTTTTCGACCTTCATGATGATAAGCTCGTAGCTTTCTTCAAGCTTCATCTCAGCGGGGATGAATGCCATATAGATAGTATCGTTGTACTCGACTGTATCCAGATGCTCAAGTTCGACTTCCACGCCGTTCTCATCGGTGAGAACAACATAATCGTTGCCGTATTCTTCGCTCATTTTAATTTCCTCCTGTAACGGTTTTTGTCCTATGTTTCTATATTATTATAATATCACGGAATTATTACTTCATTCAAGTATTTTTTGTCAAGCGGCGGCTTGTTTTGCAGAAGATCATTGCCACTGTCAGGCCGCATATGCCCGACACCAGCTTGCCCACGATAAATGCTGACACCGCGCCCTGATCAAATGCCATGGTAAATGCCAGCTGCCCACCGAACACGAACGCCGCCGACACCGCAAATGCCGAGTTGAGGATAGCGCCCTTTTCGTCCATCTCGCCCATGGACTCAAAGGTCGTGATGCTGGTCACGATGGTGGAGAGAAAGCCCATGGTGGACTTTTCGTTGATGCCCGCCAGCTTGCCCAGTGCGCCCAAAGGGCGGCGCAGCAGCCTGGACACCACCGCCATCAGGGGGAATGCGCCCGACAGGACGATAACTGCACCGAAGCATATCTGTCCTGCCTCGCCGATGCTGCCCATGGAGTCAATGAGCCTGATGCCAGCAAAATGCTCCAGCAGGCCCAGCACAAGACCGATGCCTATCAGCACCCTGATAAGCACGCCGAAGGCCGAGAAGACTTTGACCGTAAGTTCGGGCGCGAATATAAGTCCGCAGGCGCAAAGCGCCGAAAAAGCTGCAAGCGGCAGCATATTGATCATCAGTTCAAGCGCGCCCGCACCCAGCATAAAGCCGGCTGCGATGCATCCTGCGGGGATGGCAGCTATGCCGCAGGCAAGACCCAAAAACAGTTCTCTGTGCCGCTGCGGTGCCACCAGAGTCAGCGCTACAGGGATGGTAAATGACACCATGCATCCCATCATGGAGGACACGACCATGCCGTTGAGCCTGCCCAGCGCACCCGAGCGCGCTATACCGAATGCCACCGACGCGCCGCCCATATCGCAGGCAAACAGCGATGCGGGGATTATGGACGGGTCAACGCCCAGAGAGGTGTATATCCAGTCAAACACCGGCTCAAGCACCTGCGCTATGACCGGTGCAAGAACGATCATGCCTATCATGGACAGCGCGATGCTGCCGAATATCATAAAGCCTTTTTCAAACTCTTTGCCCAGCCCCAGCCTGTTGCCGAATATTCTGTCCAGCGCACCCAAAACGGAAAATACAAGCATTATTACAGAAACAGCGTTCATATCCTATCTCCCCTGTTGATTATCTGCCAAAGATATTATATAATAGGAATACAAAAATAACAAATACCGACGCGGCCGAATTGCAAAATATTTTTTGATACAGCGGCAGGATTTTGCTTGACAAAGAGCGTGGTATCTGTTATACTTTTGGAGACAACAAAGAAGGGCATTAGACCGTCCTCACCTCAATCCATAGAGAAGAGGTCAATATCAGGGAAGCAAGGCGCAGTGCGTCTTCCTTATATTGCAGACGGTTTTTATGTAAAAACCGCCTTTTTTGATTTTTACGGAGGTGTTCTAACATTAGCACTCAGGAATATCAGATCAATGAAGAGATCTTGGACAAGGAAGTAAGACTTATTGACAGTGACGGCGCACAGCTGGGTATCGTTGACATCGCCACCGCTCAGGCAAAGGCTGACGAGCGTGGTCTGGATCTGGTC
>JAFYMQ010000193.1 GCA_017556565.1 Clostridia bacterium
CGAGGACGTATGCCCCAAGGGTGCTATTTCCTTCAAGGACGACCTGCACGCAGTAATCGACAAGTCCAAGTGCGTCAACTGCGGTCTGTGCGCCAAGGTCTGCCCCTACAACGCCATCATCAACCGCAAGCGTCCCTGCGAGAGCGCCTGCAAGGTCAAGGCTATCTCCATGGCATCTTCCGGTGAAGCTCACATAAACAACGACAAGTGCATCAGCTGCGGCGCATGCATCTATCAGTGCCCCTTTGGCGCGGTGGTTGACAAGTCTTTTATCGTTGACATCATCAAGATGCTCAAAGAGAGCATAGAAACCCGCGAGACCCGCGTATACGCCGTTATTGCCCCCTCCATCTCCAGCCAGTTCTCCTACGCCAAGCTGGGACAGGTCATCTCGGGCATCAAAGCTCTCGGTTTCCACACCGTGGTCGAGGCAGCGCTGGGCGCTGATATGGTAGCATGGGACGAGGCAGACGAGCTTGCCGAGAAGGGCTTCCTCACCTCCTCCTGCTGCCCTGCATTCGTGGATTTTATACACAAGAACTTCCCCGATATGGTGCAGCACGTGTCCCACAACCCCTCGCCCATGGTGGCGCTGGCCAAGTATATCAAAAAATCTGACCCAAGTGCCAAGGTAGTGTTCATCGGCCCCTGCACCGCAAAGAAGCAGGAGTTCCAAAAAGATCACGCCAAGCCTTTTGTAGACAGCGTAATGACCTTCGAGGAGCTGCAGGCGCTGATCGACAGCCGCGACCTTGACATCAGCACCATGGAAGAAGACGTGCTGGACAATGCATCCTTCTTTGGCAGAATATTTGCACGCAGCGGCGGTCTCAGCGAAGCCGTCGGACAAGCATTCAAAGAAAAGGGCAGTGATTTTGAGGCCAAGCCCGTTGTCTGCTCGGGCATCGAGGAGTGCAAGCTGGCTCTGCTCAAGGCAAGCAAGGGCAAGATGGACTTTAACTTCATCGAGGGTATGGCCTGCATCAACGGCTGTATCAACGGCGCAGGCTGTCTGACCCACGGCGAAAAGAACAAGAGCGAAGTTGACAAGTACGGCAGAGAAGCAATGGAAAAAACCATCTCCGACGCGATAAGATACATCAAATAAGCTTATATAAACCGAAACAGCCGCCACAAGGCGGCTGTTTTCTAAAAAGCTTTTCAAAAGGAGCAAGGCTATGAGATCAATACACCGCATCCTGAGTGGCATTATGTGCGCCGTTTTGGTTTTTTGCGCGGTTTTTGCCGCCGCGCCCGAGGCGAGGGCTATAACCACAGTATTCATGGTGCCGCCCATCAGCCCAACCTACGTACACCACAACACCCTCTACCTCAGCCCCAACTACAATATCACCGCACTTAGCTGGGGTTACGGCACTACCGTGGACATACTCAACACCACCGGTGATATCGACTCGCTGCTCAGCGAGGTGTTTGCCAACGTTACCCCCAAGGGCGGCGAGCGCATTATGGGTATCTACATGGAGGGCGCGGGGCTGAGCGACAAGAACGCTGCCGACATTGCCGCCGCAGGCTGGACAAAGATGGAAATGTACTATGAGACCTATATGGTAGCTTGTCCGCCTGTTGGGGCAACACACCCCGATATTCAGCTAGTAACCAATGCCAGGATAGACTCTGTGCTCAAGGGCGCCGGATTTGATGAGCAGTTTGCCGTACTTGAGGTCAGCGGTGTCAACTCCACATGGGCATATCTGATAAAGTATGACGCCTCCCTGTCTTTTTTGCGCGGCAAGGACGTAAAGGTATACAAGTATCTTGTTGATCTGGGCGTGTTTGTTGAGGTAGAGGAGGTATACTTTGACTCCTATGACCGCAATTTCCTCGAGTGGGATCATCCTCAGCTTGTGGAAGCCGATATGAACGGCTTGTACGTAGCTGTGGGTCAGGCTCTGCCGCAGGAGCTTGTATACACCGCTCAGGCTGCCGCCGATCTGCGCGCCACCCCCCCTGTTGTCAGCAACACCGAAGGCAACGTGCAATGGAAGATGTCTCCCGGGCTTGTGCCCGACAACTTTACGGCAGAAGCGGTGATAACCCCCGCAGCCGACAGTACCAAGACCGAACTCAGCGTGGATTTTGCATATTCGGGTGAGCTGCCCGAGGGTACCGAGGTAACGCTGACCATTCCTCAGGACACGGTCAGCTATGTTGAGGGCACCGAGCTGTTTTTGTACTACTGCAATCCCGATAGCCAGCTGCGCGAGTTTGTCAGCAGCGCCGTCTATAACGGCGGCGCGGTGACATTTGCCATCTATCATTGCTCCGAGTACATCGTCACCGACACAAACTACGGCGAAAGCTATATGCCCGAGCCCGATGCGCCCGCAGAGCCCGAAGTGCCCGCAGAGCCTCTGCCCAGCGTGCCCGCTCCTATGCCCAGTGTAGAGATAGACCCTGCAGAAATCCCATCCGAGCCTACTCCCGAGCCTGAGCTCGATGAGCCTCTGTACGCGTTGCCCCTTAAAAGTCCCAACTACACGGCTATAATAAGCGCAGCGGCAGCTGCAGTTGCGGTTATTGCCGCCGCGGCAGTAATCATTGTAAAAAAGAAAAAGAAATAACCCAAATCCTGCACAGAGCAAACCAAACGGCTGACGGAAATCCGTCAGCCGTTTTATTTTGTAATACCAATTATTACTTGTATAACTTGCTCTCCAAAAACGCCATGTATCTCTGCCAGTCGTAGCGGGACAGGTAGTGCTGATAGTCACGCAGGTGGTAGCTGATGCTGCCTTCCATGAAGTGATCGCCTATCTGCGCCAGTCGGTCGGGGCAGACAAGACCCTTTTGCCCAAGCAGTTCCCAGGCGGACGATGCCCACGCGGTTGTGATAAACTCGCTCTTGGGGTCGGCGCCTTTGTCAAGCAATGCCGAGCCTACGCACAGCAGACGGGGCGCAACAAGCGCCAGCAGGTGCGCCTGATCGTAGGGCTTGGAGTCTTCCCTGTCGCCGCCGTAGAGCTTGAAGTTCTCGCAGTACCAGTCCCAGCTGCCCACGCGGATGAAGTCTGCCACTCGCTCGCCTTCGCCATGCTTGGAGGTGGCGGCGCCGCCGTAGCCTGAGTTGTTGGAAATAGCGCAATAAAACCGCTCATCCTGAGCCGCCGCCCACAGCGCGGTCTTGCCCAGCCGCGAGTGACCGATGACGGCGGTGTGGCGGGCATC
>JAFYMQ010000194.1 GCA_017556565.1 Clostridia bacterium
CATCTTGCATAGATTTCTATCTATTACACTCATAGCATCCATATCCCATGCACCTCGGCAGTAGAAGCAGGGTATGGAACTTAGGTTGTCTTTCATGTTATGCTGCACAATCTCACGCATCGCTTTATCTTCATAAGGAGAAGCACCAACACAAAAGACTATGATTCTCTTATTCTGCAAGTTCTTCATGTTTTTGCGCAAAAAAGACAAACCAGCGATACCAGATGCATAAATACCACCACCAAGAATAATGGTATCATACTTTTGGATTTCTTCTATTCTTGATTTTTTTGTTTCAATAATAGGAAAGCCAGTTTTATTAGAAATCCAATCCGCATACTTCTTAGTTGCACCATACTTGGATTGAAATAGTATTACTCCGTTCATAGTTGTCCTCCGTCAAATTTTAGTTTATCACTTTCTTTTCAATTTAATTATTTGAACTTTACCATTGATTTCGATATCAATTTTACCAAACCCATTATTTTCAAACAATGAAACAATTTCATTAGGCGAATAAAACTTAACGTCCCCAGCCTTAGAAAACTTTACAAAGGGATTACATATTACTCTTAAAATCGTAGGCAAATACACTTCTGCAATATATAAAACACCGTCCTTTTTCATTACTCTTTCTGATTCTTCTGCAAACTTTTGAATATTAGGAAAATGATGAAACGCAGCACAAACAGTCATTACATCTATCTTCCCTTTTTCAAATGGGAGCTTTTCACAACCAGCAACATAAAAATTCATAGTTGGATTTAACTTTTTCGCCTGTTCTATCATCTTGTCAGAAATGTCAACTCCATATCCATAGAAAGAATTTTTCTCAGTAAGCATATGCAACAAGCGACCATTACCGCAAGCAACATCAACTACAGTATCGCTATCATTAACGCAAACTGCTTCACACATCATTCTCTTAAACTTGACTGTAAACTTCCCATCAAAAGTCGAATCATAATTTTCAGCTTTTTTATCATAGCTATTTTTTGAACGTTTTTCATATATATTCATGCACATAACACCACCAAATTCTTGTTTATCGAACTGTTTATAAATATCTTTCATTCAAATTATAGCACAAAAATGTGAATAATTCAATCTGCCTTGAAATGTTCATAATCTTATGATACAATAAAACCGTAATCAGTAGCACCTAATGGCGAGATTTTCGTTCATCAATTACCGATTCGGTCAATGCCGACCGAAAAAAAGGGTGTAAAGACCAATATTAAGAGTGTCAAAGGGGCTATTTAGACCTGTTGATTCGTAATCAGCAGGTCGCGTGTTCAAGTCACGTCACCAGCTCCAGAAATCCTGAATGCATCTGTATTCAGGATTTTTATATATGATCAATTTATTCCGATTTACAAGGATCGAGCTATGTCCAATCACAAAAAAGCCTATTTGGAGATCACCAACCGCTGCAATTTAAGCTGCGCTTTTTGTCCCGGCACACGCCGCGTATCCCGCTCGCTCAGCGATGAGGAGTTTGAGCAGCTTGCCCTTAAATTGCGCGATTGGGCAGAGTATTTATATTTTCATCTTATGGGTGAGCCGCTGGCGCATCCTCTGTTGCCGCGCTTTGTTGTGCGTGCCCGTGAGTTGGGATTTAAGCCGGTCATCACCACCAACGGCACCTTGCTTGGCAAACGCGCAGACGAGCTTATTGCCGCGCAGCCCTACAAAATCAGCCTGTCTCTCCATTCTTTTGAGGCAAACGACAACTGCATCGGTATGGACGAATATATCCGATCCTGCCTGAGTTTTGCTCACGGCGCGTCAAAGGCGGGCATCATAACCGTGCTGCGTCTGTGGAATCTTGAGGGCAAAACAGACGGCGCGCTCAATCGGCAGAACGCCGCAATTGTGGAACTGATGCATGAGGCTTTTCCATGCGACTGGCAGCCGACCCGAACGGGCTTTAAGCTTGGTGAACGGGTGTTTTTGGAGTGGGGAGACAAGTTTGACTGGCCGGGTCTTGATATGCCCGTTTTGTCCGAGGACGGATTTTGCTACGGACTGCGGGATCAGGTGGGGGTACTGTGCGACGGAACTGTGGTGCCCTGCTGCCTTGACGGCGAGGGCGTGATGGCGCTGGGCAATCTGTTTGAGCAGAGTCTGGATGAGATACTCGGGTCCCCACGGGCAAAAGCCATCTACGACGGATTTACCGCCCACAAATGCCGCGAAGACCTCTGCAAGCGCTGCATGCGCGCAGGATATTACAGGAATGATCGGGAATAATGTCGCCGCAGGCGACTGAGCGTAAGCGAAGCGACGCGAGTGCGTCGCAAGATATTGGCGGATTTATTCCGACAATATCTATTCAATCGGGGTCCCCGCGGGACTTGTCCCGTGGGGAGAGCATGCGCGCAGGATACTACAGGAATGATCGGGAATAATGTCGCCTACGGCAGACAGAGAGGGCATTATATAACATTATATATTTCAAAAGGCTCGCTGAATTATCAGCGAGCCTTTCGTATATGTTAACCCACTCAGGCGGGATGCTTGGGGTTGTAGGTTTCGTGGTTGCGGTATTTGTGCAGGGGCTTGGGTGCGATGTCGCCGGCTTTGGTCAGGGCGATCTTGGTGAGAGAGGGGCCGACCAGCTCGTAGATAAGCACCGAGAACAGGGTGATGTTGCGTACCAGCTCGCCGCTTGTGCCCAGCTGCAGAGCGGTCAGAGACATTCCCAGCGCAACACCTGCCTGAGGCAGCAGGGTAACGCCCAGATATTTTACGATGCTTTCGTCACACTTGACAGCCTTTGCGCTGATAAAGGAGCCGACGTACTTGCCCAGCGAGCGGGTTGCGATGTACACAACGCCTACGCCGATGATGGCAAGATCGGTAAACACGTCAAACTCCAGTTCTGCGCCGCTCATAACAAAGAACAGTACGAACAGAGGCACAGTCCACTTGTCGGTCTTTTCCATCAGGTCCTCAGACCAGTCGCACATATTGCAGAACACAGTGCCCAGCATCATGCAGACCAGCAGGGGAGAGAATGCGCAGTGGACAGGGCCGACAGAGAAGCTCAGCTTGCTCAGTGCAACGGTCAGCATAACGAAGGTTACTGCCAGACACAGACGCTTACTGTTGGAGTGGAAGAACTTTTCTGCCCAGGTCAGCAGCGCACCTGCAGCGGCGCCCAGCGCAAGGGACAGAACGATCTCGGCAATGGGGGAGAATACGATGGACACGATGTCCAGCGCGCCGCTCTCAAGGGACTTTGCGATACCGAAGGATACCGAAAAAATCACCAGACCCACAGCGTCGTCCAGCGCAACGACGGGCAGCAGCATATCGGTCAGCTTGCCCTTTGCCTTGTACTGACGTACGACCATCAGGGTGGCGGCAGGTGCGGTTGCCGATGCGATAGCGCCCAGAGTGATCGCGGCGCTCAGAGGCAGCTTGTCGGGGCCGAGGACAAAATGCAGTCCGATCAGCGCGGCATCTACCAGCAGGGTTGCCAGCAGAGCCTGAAATACTGCGATAACGGTAGCCTGCTTGCCGATTGCTTTGATCTGGCTGACGCGGAACTCATTGCCGATGGCAAAAGCGATAAAGCCCAGGGTCAGATCGCTCAGCAGGCTCAGCTCTTTTACCTGAGCCAGAGTGTTGAAGCCTACGCCGCCGATACCCAGCGCACCCAGACAGAAGGGGCCGATGAGGATACCTGCGATCAGGTAGCCGGTGACGTGAGGAAGCTTGAGTTTTTTGGTGAAACGGGACACTGCAAGTCCTGCCATAATGGCAAAAGACAGACTGAGAAGAAGTTCCATTTTTTCCATCTCCTATGCGGTTTTATGTAACTTTTTTACGTTTATCGTTGACCTCAATCATTCTACTACTTTGGCTATAAAAGTCAAGAGAAGAAATGTAGTATTTGCACAAAAATGCATAGATAATTTTGTGCAAGCTGCACAAAATATGCCCCAGCACCTGTGGGGCTGGGGCAGACTTGTTTTGTATTCATTTTTTGAGCAGCTGATGCATATTGTCGGCACTTTGCAGCCTTTGGAGCGTGCAGCGGGCAGAGGTGACGCCCTTGCCTTTGGGCGCGATGGGCACAGGAAGGATCTGCCACGGCTCAAGCTCAAACCGTACGTACATCATAGGGCTTTCGCGGGGGATTTCACGGATTTCGTAACGGGGCAGCAGACGGGCGGAGCGCACCCGTGCGTAGTATCTGACACCTGCCGCAGCACCGAAAAACCTGCGGGACTGGTATATGGCAACGTAGTCTATCCGCTCAAAATCCGCGCCCGCAATAGAGGCGGGAATGTGATAAAACCCCTCGCTCAGGCACACTGACAGCTGGTGGGCCGAGGACAGCGAGCCTACCAGCACGATCCGGCGAGCATCGGGCGCGGTTTTGCTCGTCTCATCGGGCGCGGTTTTGCTCGTCTCATCGGGCGCTTTTTCACCGGGTGCGGCTATAGCCACCTCATCGGGCGAGTTTTCATCCGCTGCCGCCTCATCCGCTGCGGCGGGGCAGTTATCCTTTTCGTCGGGGGAGGCTGCAGGTTTGCCCTTGCGCTCAAGCTTGTCCCAAAGCACAAGCCCCACAGCCAGAAACAGAGGGACAAACAGAAGTATAAACAGGCCGGTCATTCTGTTTTCCCCTCCTTGTTTTCGACGTTTTTCGACATTGCGGATATATTATAGCATACTTGCAAGGCACTTGCACTTGCTTTTAATAATAAATAGGTATGATGTGATTTTTTGCTTGTAATATCGGCCGATTTTTGCTACAATATTTAGAATAGGGATATAATGTGCGGAGGTGCGTAATTTGTATCTTAAATCCATAGAGATCCAGGGCTTCAAGTCCTTTCCCGACAAGACTCTGCTCAATTTTGGCAGAGGTATTACGTCCATAGTCGGCCCCAACGGCTCGGGCAAGAGCAACATCGTTGATGCTATCCGCTGGGTACTGGGCGAGCAGTCGGTCAAGACTCTGCGCGGCGGCAAGATGGAGGACGTCATTTTTGGCGGCACTCTCAAGCGCTCGGCTCAGGGTTTTTGTCAGGTTTCCCTTGTTGTGGACAACTCGGACAGAGGACTCAATATAGAATACGACGAGATAGAGGTCACACGCCGCTACTACCGCAGCGGTGAAAGTGAGTTTTACATAAACCGCAAGCAGGTAAGGCTCAAGGATATCCACGAACTGTTTATGGATACCGGTCTGGGCAGAGACGGATACTCTGTTATCGGTCAGGGCAGAATAGACGAGATACTGTCTGTCAAGAGCGTTGACAGACGTGAGATTTTTGAGGAAGCTTCGGGTATTTCCAAGTTCCGCTACCGCAAAGAGGAGAGCGAGCGCAAACTCAATTCCTGCGAGGAGAACTTAAACCGCGTCAGAGACATCATCACCGAGCTTGAGGTGCAGGTCGAGCCTCTGCGGGTGCAGAGCGAAAAGGCAAGCGCCTTCCTCATCTACCGTGACGAACTGCGCGTGCTTGAGGTCAGCGTGTGGCTGGACAGCTTGGACAAGCTGAAAGACAGCCTGCAAAAGGCCAAGACCGATTTTGACAACGCCGAGCGTATGCTTTCTGCCAAGCAGCAGGAGGTTGACGCACTGTATCAGAAGAGTGACTCTCTCAGCGCCGAGATCGGCGACAAGCAGCGGGCAGAGGACGAGATGCGTTCTTCCCTCAGCGACGTTGAGACCCAAAAAGGCGCACTTGACACGGCAATGGCAAGCTCCAAAATGGCGCTGGAAGCCAACCTGAAAAACGTTGCCGACCGTACAAGCGAGCTTTATAACCACGAGGGCAGAGTAGCCGAGCTGGAAAAGAGCAGGGAAGACGCCCTTGCCGCCATCGGTGATATTGACAAGGCTGTATACGATCTTGCGCTGGAGCTTGAGCGCATTCACAAGCAGGCAGACGAACTGAAAAAACAGGGTGAATCGGTCAGCGCACAGGTAGATGCGCTGCAGGCTCAGCTGACCCTGGAGCAGGGCAAGGTGCAGGATATTCAGCGGGAAATGGGCTCGCTCAATACCCTGCGCGAGGAGATTTTGAGCGGCAAGGACAGCTCGGACACCGAGCTTGAGAGCATCTGCTCACGCCTGAGCTCCGAAGAAGAAAAAGCCGAAAACATCGAGACCGAGATAGAAGAGTTCGAAGACAAAAAGACCGGCGCACTCAATATGCTTCGCGGCTTTGAACTGCGTCTGAGCACCCGCGAAAAGAAGGTGCAGGAAACCGCCGATGCTCTGGCGGATATGCAGCGCAAGCTGAACGCAGGTCAGGACCGTCTGCGTATGCTCAAAGCGCTGGAGCGCGAGTACGAGGGCATGAGCGGTGCTGTCAAGCGGGTCATGCAGGCAAGCGAGCGAAATGAGCTGCGCGGCATTCACGGCCCTGTGTCCTCGCTTATCGAGACCGAGGACAAATACGCGGTAGCTATCGAGACCGCCATGGGTCAGGGACTGCAGAACATTGTTGTTGACACCGAAGAGGTGGGCAAAAAGTGCATCGAGTTCCTCAAGCGCAATGCAGCAGGCAGAGCAACCTTCCGCCCCCTGACCGCCGCACAGGAAGGCGGCAGAAGCAAGAGGGATTTGTCACGCGAGCAGGGATTTTTGGGTTATGGCGACGAGCTGGTGACCACCGACGGGCAGTACCGCGCGGTCATCGCCTCCATGCTGGGCACCACCGCCGTATGCCGCGACCTTGACTGCGCTGTCATACTTGCCAAAAAATATCGCTACGCATTCCGCATCGTCACGTTAGACGGCCAGCTGATCAACGCAGGCGGCTCCATGACCGGCGGCAGCGTGGCAAAGAACGTGGGCATACTTTCCCGCGCCAATGAGATAGTCAGACTGACAGGCGACACAGAGCAGCTGCTGCAGGATATTACCGAGCTGAGCGCCAAGCATCAGGAGCAAAAGCGCGAGCTGGAGGCAGGCAAGTACCAATCCAAAGTGGCTCAGGACGAGCTGGAAAGCGCCGAGAAGGAGCTTATCAGACTGCGTGCCGAGCGGAGCAGTCTGGACAGTCTGCTTGAGACTCTGCGTGCCCGCCGTGACGAGATAGAAAAAGCCCGCAGCAGCGTAAATCAGCGCGTGGCGCTGATAGACAGTCAGCTGACCGAGCTGAGCGGCAAGCTGCAG
>JAFYMQ010000195.1 GCA_017556565.1 Clostridia bacterium
CATCGTTGAACTTCTTGCCGTTCTTTATGGCAAGGAAATGCGCATCGATCCCAAGAACCCCAAGTGGGAAGACCGCGACAGACTCATCGTTTCCAAGGGTCACGCAGGTCCCGTTATTTATGCTACTCTGGCACTTTTGGGCTTCTTCCCCAAAGAAGTGCTGCTCACCCTCAATCAGGGCGGCACTATTCTCCCCAGCCACTGCGACGGCACCAAGACTCCCGGTGTTGACATGACCACCGGCAGCCTCGGTCAGGGCATCTCCACCGCTTGCGGCGTTGCTCTGGGCAACAAGACCCAGAAGAAGGACGCTTACACCTACCTGATCCTAGGCGACGGCGAGTGCAACGAAGGTCAGGTCTGGGAGGGCGCAGCTTTTGCTCCTCATTTTGGTCTGGATCACCTGATCGCTTTTGTCGATCTGAACAAGCAGCAGCTTGACGGCGCTTGCGACGACGTTCTGTATATGGGCGACATGGTCGACAAGTGGACTTCTTTTGGCTGGAACACCGTCAAGGTCAACGGCCACGACATCGACGCTATCGTAGAGGCTATCGAAAATGCCAAGGCTCAGACCGGCAAGCCCTCTATGATCATTCTGGACACCGTCAAGGGTCACGGCTGCGAGCTGGCTGAGAACACCTTCCCCTGCCACCACATCGCATTCAAGCCCGAAGATATCGCTCCCAGCATCGCAAAGGCCGAGGCAGTACTTGAGGCTGCCCGCAAGGCATAAGGAGGGGACAGAAATGTATAAAGTAAAAGCTAACCTCGAAAAAGAAACCGTCGAGATGCGTGCAGCATACGCAGGCACTCTCGTAGAGCTGGCCAAAGAGAACGACAAGATCTGCATCTTAGACGCCGACCTGGTCGGCTCCAGCGGCGTCAAGCCTTTCTTCAAGGCATTCCCCGACCGCGCTTATGACTGCGGTATTCAGGAGAGCAACATGATCGGCGTTGCAGCAGGTCTGTCTTCTGTGGGCATGATCCCCTTTGCACACTCTTTTGGCCCCTTTGCTTCCCGCAGAGTTGTTGACCAGATCTTTATCTCCTGCGCTTATGCAAAGCAGAACGTCAAGATCCTGGGCTCGGATGCAGGCGTTACCGCTGCATACAACGGCGGCACACATATGCCCTTTGAGGATATGGGCTGCCTCAACTCTATTGCAGGCATCACACTGGTCGAGCCTACCGACTCGGTCATGGTCAAGTGGCTGGTCAAGAAGCTTGCCGAGACCTACGGCGTACAGTACATCCGTATGAACCGCAAGCTGAGCTACGGCGTATTTGAAGAAGGCAGCGAGTTCGAGCTGGGCAAGGCTGCTACCCTGCGCGACGGCACCGACGTGTGCATCGTAGCATCGGGCATCATGGTCGAAGTAGCTCTCAAGGCTGCTGACGAACTCCAGAAAGAAGGCATCTCGGCTGCCGTACTCAACACCTTTACATGGAAGCCTATGGACGAAGAAGCACTGGCTCGCTACAGCAAGAAGTGCGGCTGCTTCGTCACTGCCGAAAACCACAACGTAGTAGGCGGTCTGGGCAGCATCGTATCCAGCGCTCTGGCAAAGACCGTGCCCGCTCCTGTTGAGATGGTTGGTATCTACGATACATTCGGCGAAGTCGGTACAGAGGCATTCCTCCGCGAGAGATTTGACCTGACCCCCGCCGCAGTAGTCGCCGCCGCAAAGCGCGCAATCGCAAGAAAGTAAAACTGCAAAATATAAAAAGCAGAGAGTGAACGCTCTCTGCTTTTTTATTTGATTGTCCGCAGGGACACCTTAACATTTTGCGGAGCAAAATATTTCACCGCGCGGCGATTTCACATTGGAGTAAGCCAATATTTCATTGCAAGCAACGCGAGCTCATACTCCCGTCAGGTCAAAGGATGGGGTGTATTCTTCTTTTGCGCTGGAGCGTTCCTGCATAAATCCCTGCATACCGAGCCTGAGTGCGTGGTCGGCAACTTTTTTGTATTCGTAGGTTGTGATGCGGCGGTTTATCTCGGGGTAGTTTGCGCAGTTTTCGTTGGGGGTGAACTGGCTCATCAGCGAGAGCAAAAAGCCGTCTTTGGGCAGTGCATTGTGCAAAGCATCCAGCACGCGGATACTGTCGTCTTTGTGTCCGGGCAGCACCAGATGGCGCACGATTACGCCTTTTTGCATCACGCCGTCTGCGTCCATGACAATTTCGGGCTGCATTTGGTGCATTTTTTTGATAGCTTTAATGGCTACCTCAAAATAATCGGGTGCGTGCATATACCGCGCGCCGATGTCCCGGGACACACATTTGAGGTCGGGCATGAATATCTGCGCCGTATCCCGCCATTTTTCCAGCGTGGTCTCCGTCTCGTAGCCGCCGGTGTTGACTGCCACCGGGATAGAAAGGGGCGTTTTATCCAGCACCCCGACTATCTGATCGGTGTACTGTGTGGGCGAGACCAGATTGATATTGTGAGCGCCGCTGCGTTGCAGCTCCATAAATATCTCGCCCAGTCTCTGGGGGCTTATTTCCCTGCCGACGCCCAGTCGGGAGATTTCTCTGTTCTGGCAGAACACGCAGCCCAGCGGACACCCGCTGAAAAACACCGTACCCGACCCCTTGCTGCCGCTGATGCAGGGCTCTTCCCAATGGTGCAAAGCGGCGCGGGCGACCTTGATGGCGGCAGGGGAGGTGCACACGCCTACGGTTTGGGTGCGGTCTGTATTACATTTTCTCGGACAAAGGGTGCATCTCATAGCTGTTCTCCGGTAATTTTTCTCACAAATGGAGTATAGCACACAAGTCAGCGTATTTACAACCCAAACTGCGGGTGATATAATAATACCAACAAAAAACCTGCAGCAAAGGAATGATCTGATGCAATACGGATTGATAAGAACTGCCGCCATCGCGCCCGAAATGCGTGTGGCTGACCCTGAGTACAACGCACTTTCCGCCGCAAAGGCTATCAAAACCGCCGCCGGGGAGGGTGCTCAGCTTGTTGTGCTGCCCCGTCTGTTTTTGACCGGATGCACCTGCGGCGCACTGTTTAATACCGCAAGCCTGATCAAAAAGGCCGAGTCGGCACTGCTGACCCTTGCTCAGCAGACCGAGGACTGCGACTGCGCCGTTGCGGTGGGTCTGCCGGTTGCTTATCGCGGCAGGCTGTTTGACTGCGCCGCCGTATTATGCGCAGGACAGCTGGTCGGTCTGACCTGCGCAGGTGATCCCCCTGCGCCCTTTGCGCCCGGAAAAGAGTGCTTTGTAGACCTGTGCGGCGCACAGGTGCCCATGGCTCCCGACACCGTCTACCGCTGCGAGAACGCTCACGAGCTCAGCTTTAATATCGAGATCGGCGAGGTGCTGCCCGCTCTTGCCCCCATCACGGTGCATCTTGATGCATCCCCCGAGACGGCGTTTTCGGACGAGCACCGCGCAGGCACCATACTCGCCCGCACCCGTCAGAGCGGCGGCGCTATGATCTGCTGCTGCCCGGGCACCCATGAGAGCACCACCGATTTTGTTTATTCGGGCGCTCAGCTTATTGCCGAAAACGGCGTTATGCTTGCACAGAGCCTGCCCTTTGAGGGCGGCTGCGCCATCACCGAGATCGACTATGAGCTTGTCTGCCGCAACTGCAAGCCCAAGCTTGAGACCGTGGAGGCAGAGTTTGAACTGTGCGGCCTTGAGCTGACCCTACCCCTGTACCGCACTGTGGAAAAAGACCCCTTTATGCCCTCTTATGCCGACCGCGACGGGCTGTGCCGCAAGGTGCTCGAGCTGCAGGCAAGAGGTCTTGCAAGACGCATGGCGCACACCAATGCCAAAGCCGTGGTGCTGGGTATTTCGGGCGGACTGGACTCCACGCTGGCACTGCTTGTTGCCGTCCGCGCATGCAGGATACTGGGCAAAGGCGCTGACACCGTTCAGGCGGTGACTATGCCCTGCTTCGGCACAAGCG
>JAFYMQ010000196.1 GCA_017556565.1 Clostridia bacterium
CCCCGACCCCGGCACCTTTATCGGCAAGGGCAAGGCAGAAGAACTCAAGGAAATGATAAAAGCCAACGAGGTCGATCTGACAATATTCGACAACGAGCTGTCCCCCTCTCAGGCACGTGCGCTGGAGGATGCTCTGTCCTGCCGCGTAATAGACCGAACCGCGCTGATACTTGATATTTTTGCCGACCGCGCCAAGACCCGCGAGGGTAAGCTGCAGGTCGAGCTTGCACAGTACAAATATATCCTGCCCCGCCTGACCGGTATGTGGGGACATCTGGTGCGCCAGACCGCAAGCGGCGGCGCCAGCCCTATCGGTACACGAGGCCCCGGTGAGACCCAGCTTGAGACCGACCGCCGCCACATCCGCCGCAAGATCCAGGCTCTTGAGGAGGAGATCGAGGACGTGCGCAGGGTGCGTTCGGTACAGCGCCGCAGCCGTACCAAGAGCCGCATTCCTCTGGTCTGTCTGGTAGGCTACACCAATGCGGGCAAGTCCACCCTGCTCAATGCGCTGACCGGCGCAGGCGTACACGCAAACGATCGTCTGTTTGACACACTTGACCCCACCACCAAGCTGATGCAGACCGATCTGTTCGGCGAGCTGCTTATATCGGACACGGTCGGATTTATCCGCAAGCTGCCCCACCATCTTATTGACGCATTCCGCGCCACCCTTGAAGAGCTGACCTACGCAGACGTGCTGGTGCACGTTGTGGATGCTTCCGACCCCCAGTGGAGAATGCAGACCGAGGTCGTGGAAAGCCTGATCGCCCAGCTTGGCGCAGAGCAGACCCCCGTGGTGCAGGTATTCAACAAGTGTGACCTGCTGTCTCCCGACGAAATGCCCCGCGAGCGTGACGCTGTCTGCCTGAGCGCAAAGACGGGCGAGGGCTTGACTGTGCTGCTTGAGTCTATCAAAAAGGCGCTGGACAACGGCGAGCATGAGATAAGCATTGTTCTGCCCTACAGCGACACCGCCAAGCTGGATATGCTGTATCGCGACGCCAAGGTGCTGCGCGCCGAGTACACCGATGCGGGCATCGAGGTCGACGCTCTGTGCGACGACGTGGTCAAAGGCAGGCTGAGCGCATATTTGCCGAAAGAAAAACAACCGTGGGAGTAAAAATAAGCTAATAGCGAAGAGCGAAGAGCTAAGAGCTTTGGTATCCGCTTCGTGGATTTATTTAACAACACAAATCTCAGGGAAAATCGATGGATTTCGCGCTTTATGGAAGCAACACGGGCATTGACAGTACTATTTGTACGGCGATGCACGGGTTGCGAGCCAGAAACGCGAAAGGTGCGATTTTCAAACAGGAGGGATATTTTCGTGGCAGAAAGTTATATTGTTCCTTATCAAGAGGCCACCTATGAGTTTACCGAGAAACATTCCCGATTTATCGGGCATATTTTCAAGATAGAAACTGCCGAGCAGGCAAGCGAGATACTCTCGCGCCTGCGCAAAAAATACTGGGATGCCACCCACAACGTCTACGCCTACGTGCTCAGCTCGGGTACGGAGCGGTTTTCGGATGACGGCGAGCCTTCGGGCACGTCGGGCATGCCCACTCTGACCGTGCTGCGCGGCGCCAAGATGCAGAACGTTCTGTGCGTGACCACCAGATACTTTGGCGGCACACTTTTGGGTGCCGGCGGCTTGGTGCGCGCCTATTCTCAGGCTGCCAAGGGCGCGCTGGATGCCGCAGGACTGGCTGTTATGACACCGTTTAAGCTGCTGCGGGTAAGCTGCGACTATTCGTTTTTGCAGCCTTTGAGATACGCACTGCCCAATCTTTCGGTCACCGAAACGGGCTGCGAATACGGCGCCGAGGTGGTGCTTGAGCTGATGGTCGAGCCTCAGTTTTGTGACAAAGCGGTGCAGCACATCACCGATATTTCGGCAGGCAAGGTAGTGCCCGAGATAGTGGGCGAAAAACTTTTGGAAAAAAAGTTATAAAAAAAAGAGAAAATCGACGATTTTTTCGTATTCATATTATATAAGGACTTTTTAAGAGCAAGGGAGGCAGGCAAATGAACATCAGGCAGATGCTTGAAGAAAGAGAAAGACAGACTCTCAGCGAGCTTGCCGTACTTTCCTGCGCAAGCCGCGGCAGAGACGTGGAGGAAGAGGAGTCGGACAACCGCACTTGTTTTATGCGTGACCGCGACAGGATCATACACAGCAAGTCGTTCAGACGGTTAAAGCACAAGACTCAGGTGTTTTTGTCCCCCGAGGGTGACCATTACCGCACACGCCTGACCCACACTCTTGAGGTAGCCCAGATAAGCCGCACCATCGCCCGCGCTCTGGCTCTGAACGAAGATCTTGCCGAAGCCGCAGCCCTCGGTCACGATCTGGGTCACACACCATTCGGCCACGCAGGCGAGCGGGCGCTGGATGCCATGTCGGGGCATTTTCACCACAGTGAACAGAGTCTGAGAATAGTCGAATATCTGGAAAAAGACCGTCAGGGTCTCAACCTGACTCAGGAGGTACGCAACGGAATCAAGTGCCACACCAAGGGCACGCCCGCATACACGCTCGAGGGACAGATAGTCCGTTATGCCGACCGCATCGCGTACATGAACCATGATATAGACGATGCCATCCGCGCAGGCGTACTCAAAAACGAGGACATCCCCCGGGATATTCTGGAGACTCTGGGCTCCCGCCACAGTCAGCGCATCGATACGCTTGTAGTGGGTATGATCCAGCAGGGTCTGGCAACGGGCACTATCGGATTGCCTCAGGAGCTGCAGAGCGCCAGCGACAGGCTGCACGATTTTATGTTTGAGGCTGTATATCTCAACCCCGCCGCCAAGAGCGAAGAGGTCAAGGGCGTGGAGATAGTCAAGACCCTGTACGATTTTTATATGAAGCATCCCGACAAGCTGAGCCGCGACTACAAGCAGATAGCCGAAGAAGAAGGCTTGAGCGTGGCGGTATGCGATTTTATCTCCGGCATGACCGACCGATATGCGGTAACCCATTTCAGCGAGCTATTTATACCCAAGAGCTGGAGCAAATACTGATAATAACATTAAGCTGAAACTATGAAATGGGCTATTTCGCCCGTCTGCTGCCTAACTCTCGCTTGCCGTACACAAAGTACTGTCTGCGCTCGAGTTAGTTGCATAGCGAACGAAATCCCCATTTCCCCAAACCGAAATAACCCAAAAACGTGAAAGCACCCATGGGTTTTTGGCGGGATTTCGCGCTTTATGGAAGCAACACGGGCATTGACAG
>JAFYMQ010000197.1 GCA_017556565.1 Clostridia bacterium
CTTTTTCATCCTGACGACTGTGCCTCGCCCGGGTACAGACCTGACTTTCATACTATCCATAAAGGTTTCCATTATGGTAAACCCCATACCGCTGCGCTCCTGCCCTCCGGTTGTGAACATAGGCTGGCAGGCTTGCTTGATATCCTCGATACCGCAGCCGCGGTCTTTTACCGTTATCTCCACCATATTCTCGTCACCGATTTCGACAGTCATCACAATATCACCGACGCCGTCTCTGTAGGCATGAACGATAGAGTTTGTAACTGCCTCGGATACGGCTGTTTTTATATCGCTGAGCTCGTCCACGGTAGGATCAAGCTGGGCGACAAATGCCGCAGCGGCACTTCTTGCAAAGCTTTCGTTCGAACTGCGGCTTGGAAAGGTCAAGGTCATTTTATTAACCGGATTTTTCATATACAATACCTCCGTTATATAAAGCTTACGAGCCGTGTTATGCCCGCTGCGGACAAAACTTTCAGCGCCTGCCTTGGCGCGTTTTTGACCGCCATGGCTATTCCGTCCGTGTCACACAGACGCTTTGCACGCATTACCACCGCGATCCCCGAACTGTCCATAAAAGATATTCCGCCCATATCCAATATAAGCTCTACCGGCATAATACACTCATAAAGTGCCGCAATGTTGTCTATTGCCTCAATAGCCTCGTGATGTCCCAATTCTCCAAAAAGCTCTATTTCAAGCTTGCCTCGGTCTTCGTTGTATGAAACGGTCATTGTATCCCTCCGCATAAAAAAAATAACTATGGGGTTGTCCCATAGTTATTTTATATTATTGGGTATGTGATTTTTGTAAAAGCGTGTCGTTTAGCGGTTGTTAATTCCCTTTTCTACATCTGCTACAAGATACAGAGAACCGCAGGAAATTACAACGTCATCCGCACCTGCAAGACCGAGTGCCAGTCTGCCCGCATCAACGGGGTCTTTGCAGGCGATTACGTTATCGCAGTACTGGGATGCTATGTCAGCAATCTCCTCGGCTTTGAGGGCGTCCTTGACGTCTCTGGGCTCGGTGGAGATAAGCACACTGCTGCGCTTGGCGACTTTTGGGATAGAGGACATAAAGTCTATTTTGCGCTGCATACCGAATACCATAATAATACGCTTGTCAGAATAGAACTTGTCGATAGCATCGCATACACTGCCTATCTTGTCGGGGTTGTGTGCGCCATCGACGATGCACAAGGGGTTCTTGTGCACGATCTCAAATCTGCCTGCAAGCGAAACATCCTTGAGCGCATCTGCGATCATCTGGGTAGTGATGTTGCAGCCTGCTGCGTTCAGCTCATTGGCGATAGCTATAACGCTCAGTGCATTCTTGACCTGATGAACGCCTACCATAGACAGCGAATAATGCTGACCCTGATAGTCAAACTCGGAGCCTGTACCTGTACAGTTGAGATTCTTTACATCAGCAAAGTTTTCAATGCGAGGAGTGATGCCAAACTCACCGGTGGTGTCCATAAGAACTTTGTATGCATCCTCATGGAGGTCGCAGTATGCGGCTACTCTGCAGCCGGGTTTGATGATGCCGCACTTTTCGTATGCGATCTCTGCGATGGTGTTGCCGATAAGATTGGTATGGTCAAGACCGATATTGTTGACGCATGCCACAACGGGAGGATCGATTACGTTGGTAACATCGCCTCTGCCGCCGATACCGACCTCAAGCACCATAAAATCGCATCCCTCTCTTGCGTAGAAATGGAATGCAAGTGCAGTCAGTGTCTCAAACTCGGTGCACTCCCTGCCCTCGGCTTTCATCTCGTCCAGCGCAGGGATCATGCTCTCCAGAGCATCAGCCAGCAGCTGACCGTCGGGAAGCTGACCGTTGAGCTGTACACGCTCTCTGAAATCATAGACATAGGGAGACATATACAGGCCGGTCTTGTAACCGGCTTTGCGAAGTACCGCATCAGTCATAGCTGCGGTACTTCCCTTGCCGCTGGAGCCTGCAATATGGACGATCTTCATCTTTTTGTGAGGATTACCAAGCTTTTCCAGCAGAGGCTCAATGCGTTTTCTGCCGGCCCTGCCGCCAGTATGTGAACAGTTATGAATATACTCTACTGCCTGACAATAATCCATAAAACACAGATCCTTTCTTAGAGCAGACGGAGGCTGTCCTCCAGTTTGGCAATAAGTGCCTTGTTCTTTTCAAGCTTTTCTCTCTCGGCAGCAACAACTGCTTCGGGAGCTTTGGCAACAAAGTTCTCGTTGGACAGCTTTGCTTCCAGCGATGCGACAAACTTCTTTGCCTTTTCGATCTCGCCGCTGATTCTTGCCTTTTCCTTTTCGGTATCAACAAGCTCGCTCAGGGGCATAAATACCTGTGCTACGTTGGTTGCGCAGGATACCATGCTCTCGGCGTTTGCGGGAACATTATTGCATTCAACAACGTCGCTTGCCCATGCCAGCTTCTTGAGGAAGGGCTCTGCCTGAGCAAATAGTTCGGGAGACTCGGTAACAATGGTCAGGGATGCTCTCTTGGAGGGAGGAACGTTCATCTCGCTGCGGCGGTTACGCACAACTCTGACAACGTCCATGATCTGCTCCATCTCAGCAACAGCATCAGGGAATACAAGCTTCTCATCAAACTTCTCCCAATCGGAGACCATGATGGACACGCCTTCGTGAGGCAGAGCCTGCCAGATAGTCTCGGTGATAAAGGGCATAAAGGGATGGAGCAGCTTGAGTGTGCCAACAAGAACGTGGCCCAGAACGCGCTGAGCGCACTCGTTTGCCTGCTTGTCTGCGTCTGCGGACAGACGGGTCTTGCAAAGCTCGATATACCAGTCGCAGTACTTGTCCCAGATGAAGGAGTACAGCTTGTCGGCTGCAACGCCCAGCTCGTACTTTTCGATATTCTCGGTGACTTCCTTGACCAGCTGGTTGTACAGGGTCAGAATCCACTTGTCCTCGATAGACAGATTCTCGGGCAGGGTGAAATCATCAACGGTCAGGTTCATCATAACAAATCTGGATGCGTTCCAGATCTTGTTGCAGAAGTTGCGGTTGGACTCAACACGCTCGTAGTAGAAACGGGTGTCGTTTCCGGGGCTGTTGCCGGTTACCAGAGTAAATCTCAGTGCGTCTGCACCATACTTCTCGATAACCTCCAAAGGATCGATGCCGTTGCCCAAAGACTTACTCATCTTTCTGCCCTGGCTGTCTCTGACTA
>JAFYMQ010000198.1 GCA_017556565.1 Clostridia bacterium
ATACATAGTTACACACAACCTTTTGATAAAGACTTCTGGAGCGCGTACAAGGCACTGGAGAAGTTATTACCAAAAGATGTATGGAATGTTGAGAAGAAGATGTCTCATATATGCAAAAGCTGCTGCCCGCTCTGGGCGAGCAGGATGCTTATGACACCCTGCAAAAGCTGCGGCTGACCGCGCCTGCGCCTGCTTTTGAGCTGGCTTGCTCGGCAGGCAGCAAAGACGCGCATTTTTCGGCTCAGGCGGCCTATGATCATCTGTCCCGCGACCCCGAAAACGCCCGCAGGCTGGACTATACCCGCGCTTTCGGTCTGTCACCGAAAACAAAACTCCACTCTCTCGATACCCTCAAAAATCTGTACGGCAACAGCGTGTCAGTCAGCGCTTCGGCTATCGAGAAGTTCTATTCCTGCCCCTTTGCCTATTTTTGCCAGTACGGACTGGGCGCCCGTGAGCGCAAGCAGGCCGATCTTGGCGCACTTGAGGTGGGCACTATGGTCCACTACGTTGTGGAAAACGCCGTCAAGGCGCTGTCTCAGGGCACGGAGAGCGACCCCGTCGCCGCTGCCGGGCGGTTTGCGCGGGAGTATGCCCAAAATCTGCGCGGCGCCGACTCGCCCCGTATGCAGGCGCTCATTGAGCAGGTGCGCGAAAATGCCGCTATTGTTGTGCAGGACGTGTGGGAAGAGGTGCAGCACAGCGACTTTAAGCCCCGATATTTTGAGCTGAACTTTTCCGACAAGGGGGATATTGCCCCCTACAAGTGGGAAAAAGACGGCATAAGCTTTGCCCTCCGCGGCAAAATCGACCGTGTGGACACCTATGGCGACAAGCTCAAGGTTGTCGACTACAAGACCGGCAACAAAAAATACGAGCTCAGCGACATTCTCCGCGGCAGGAATCTGCAGCCTTTTATCTATATGCTGATGCTCCAAAAGGCACAGATGGGTGAAAACTGCGCCGCCCTGTTTTTGCCCGCCAAGGCCGACTATATCAATGTGGATGATACGTCCGAAATGGGCAAGTCTCTGGAAAAGCGCACCGAATCCCTGCGCAGAATGGGTCTTGTCCGCGGCGAAAGCGAGATACTTGAGGCTTTGGAGCATACCGAAGCGGGAAAATCCCCCCGCTGGCTGCCCGTCACCGTCAAAAAAGACGGCTCCCTCGACCCCAAAAAGTCCTCCATAGCCTACAAGAGCCAGATGGACAGAATAATAGCTTTTGCCGAGCAGAAGATCATGGACTTTTCCGAGGCGGTGGCAAGCGGTGATATTTCGGCATCCCCCTGCACCGAGGACAGCTGCAAATACTGCGCTTTCAGGACCGTTTGTTTTGCAGAGGATATCAAAACAGACGCAAGCATAATTTCGACCAACCTTACCGATGCGGTGCTTGCCGCAATCGACGGAGAGGAGGAGCAGGAAAATGGCAAAGTTTGAGCCCACCAAGTCTCAGGAGCTGGCAATAAACTCCCGCGCCAAAACCGTTGTGGTATCGGCAGGCGCAGGCAGCGGCAAGACCGCCGTACTGACCGAGCGTATCGTGTCCCGACTGTGCAACGACCGCGCAGATATCGACAGATTTCTTGTTGTCACGTATACCAATGCGGCGGCGTTTGAGATGCGCGAGCGTATCGCAGCCAGACTCAGCGAGCGCATCAGCGAAAACCTCCACGACCCCTCTCTGTGCGAGCATCTGCGCCGTCAGGTGGGCAAGCTGCCCTGCGCCAAGGTGCAGACCGTGCACTCTTTCTGCCTCGAGCTTATTCGCAGAAACGCCAACGTACTGGGGCTGTCCCCGCACTTTGGCATAGGTGACGATGCTGTTTTGGGCGAGCTGCGCAAATCGGCTATAGACAGGACTCTTGATTCTGCCTATTCAGCGCCGCCCGAGGGTTTTGCCCAGCTGAGAGCCTGTCTGTGTGAGGAGCGGGGCGACAAAAAGCTGGCCGAGGCGGTGCAGTTTACCTTTGAGCGGCTGCAGAGCCTGCCCTATCCCGAAAAATGGCTCCATGACCAGATAGCCGCGCCCGAAACCGACACTGACTCCTGCCGCGAGGCGCTGGATGAGGCTGTATTCATGGTCTCCAATGCCCACAATGCGCTGCTCTGCGCACAGGATCAGCTGCGCGGCAGTTTTCCCGACGTTGCCGCAGTTATCGAGCCTCATTATGCTTTGGTCTGCAAGCTTGCCATAGAGCTGACCCAAGCTTTGCGCCGCGGTGATACGGACGGGGCGATCCAAATGATCGCAGACTACAAGACCACATCCATCCGCCCACCCAAAGACACCCCGAAAGAGCCCTTGGATTTTGCCAAAAAGGTGCGCGAAAACTTCAAGAAGACCATTGAAGCCATCCCCAAGCTGCTCAGGCTGCCCGATGCCGATCACGATACCCGAATCGCCGAAAAATGTCTGTGCCGTCTGGCACTGACCTACGGCGAATATCTCAGGGAGGAGAAAAACCGTGCCGAGATAGTGGATTTTAACGATCTGGAGCATTATGCGGTCAGACTTCTGTCCGACGAGCAGGGTGAGAGCTCGCCTTTGAGCGTTCAGCTGCGTGGGTATCTGTGTGAGCTGATGGTTGACGAGTATCAGGACTCCAACCGTGTGCAGGACACTATATTCGATCTGGTGTCACCCTATGAGGGCTCGGCGTTTTTTGTCGGTGATATCAAGCAGAGCATCTACCGATTCCGCAAAGCCGACCCCCGCATCTTTGCCGAAAAGTGCAAACGCGCTCAGGAAGACCCCGACAGCGTTTATATCGCAATGGACACAAACTTCCGCTCAAGAGGCGAGGTGCTGGGTCTTTGCAACTACTTTTTTGAGCAGGCTATGACCGAGTCTTTCGGCGACGTTAATTATTCCGAGCCCGGTCAGCCTCTGCAGGTGGGCAGAAAGACCGCAGGAAACCTGCCCAGCGAACTGTGTATGCTGGACACCCCCTCGCTCAAGTCTGTGATATACAGTGACGACGGTCTGTCGGCTGCCCAGACCGAGGCTGAGTTTGTGGCATCCCGCATCAAGGATATGCTGCTCTCGGGCAGCTGCTTTGTGCCCGACGGAGACGGCAGGCAGCGGCCTGCAAAAGCCTCCGACTTTGCCATCATTCTGTCCTCCTACTCCAACAAAGCGCCTTTGTTTGAAAAAGCCCTTGCCAATCTGGGCCTTGACTCGGCTGCCGAGACCGAGGACAGCGACCCCTTTACCACCGTGGAGGGCAGCATAATCATCTCCCTGCTGCGGGTGGTGACCAACCGCCGTCAGGATATTCCCCTGCTCTCCCTGCTGCGCTCGCCGCTGTTTGCATTCACCGCCGACGATATTGCCAAAATGCGCGCTTGCAATACCTATGGGGATATGTGGGATGCGCTTATGACCGCTGCTTACACCGATGACAAGTGCCGCGCCGCCGCGGACAAGATAGAGCAGCTTTGCAATCTGGCAAAGGATATGAGCTGCGCCGAGTTTTTGCAGTACGTTTACGCACATTTCGGCGTATACGGCGTGTTTTCGGCGCTGGGCAAGCCTCAGCAGCGCGCCGATACTCTGGATGCCCTCTATCAGGAGGCGCTCAGGTGCGAAAAGGGCTCTTTTGCCCACGTGTCCAGACTTGTTGACAGTATCGACCGCCGCACCGCCAAAAAATCCGCCTCCTCCGCACCCGGCGAGGGGGTCAGGATAATCAGCATCCACAAGTCCAAGGGTCTTGAGTTCCCATTTGTGTTCCTGTGCGATCTGTGCAAGCTGTTCAACACCGACGATCTCAAAGCCGACGTGCTGCTGCACACCGAAAAGGGTCTTGCCCTGCGCCGAACCGACACCGCACACCGCGTCCGCACCGCTACCAAGAAGCGGTCGGTTATTTCCCGCGCCATAGTCCGCGAGCTGCGTGCCGAGGAGCTGCGCAAGCTGTACGTTGCCATGACCCGCGCCCGTGAAAAGCTGTTTTTGGTAGTGTCCACCGGCAGAAGCACCATAGAAAGCATGGTCACCGGCATATTTGAAAAGGCGGGCGAGTACCCCACCGAATATTTTATGAAAGAGCAGACAAACTGCGCAAGCTGGCTTGTTGCCGTACTGCTCTCCCACCCGGGCGCAATTACGCTGCGCTCCTGTCTGCCTGCATTCCGCTTTATTCCCGACACAAGCGAGCGCACTTTGATATGCTCGGCTATAAGGTACATCAAAGACCCCGACGGGGTTATCGAGTGCGAGGAAGAGTCGCAGGAGCCTGCTCCCGCGCCCTTTGATCCCATGGATTATCTGCCCCTGAGCGAAAAGGTCTACGCCTACAGCAGCGTGTCTGCCCTGCCCTCAAAGATCACTCCCTCGGGCGCTCACGCGCTGAAAAGCGGCACGGAAAAGCGGGTGTATTTTGCCCCCGATGACGACGGCACAGACAAGCTGACCGCCGCAGAAAAGGGCACAAGAGTTCACGCAATGCTGGCTCGGCTGCCCCTTGACCCCGAATTGAGCGCCGAGGAGATCGTGCAGCTGCCCGGCTATGAGGACTGCCAACAGGTCGACGCCAAAATGGCAGAGGGATTTTTGCACTCTGCGCTTGGCAGACAGGCGGCAGGTGCTGACCGGTGTCTGCGTGAATATCAGTTCTCGGTGCTGCTGACCCCTCAGGAGCTTGGCCTCGGGGAAATGGAGGATGAATATATCCTGCTCAACGGCAGCATTGATATGATGCTGATAGACGATGACAAAATAACCATCGCAGACTTCAAAAGCGACTCTGTAAAAGCAGGCAGCGAGACCCTTGCCGCCGAAAAACACCGCGATCAGCTGGAGCTTTACGCAATGGCGGCAAGCAAGATATTCGAGCTGCCCGTTGTCAAAAAGTCTGTGTTCTTCCTCAAAACCGCAACAGAAGTTAAGCTGTGAAGCTCGCTGCGCAAGCAAGGCAGAAGGAAGAATTAAGGCGTCTCCGCAGGTGACCGAGCATAAGCGACCGATTAAACAGCGGGCGGCAGAGGGCTGCCGCCCCTACCCAATCCGTCCGCAGGACACCCCATTATGCATAGTGCATTATGCATTTTATTCTGCGCTCTGCCTTCTGCATTCTGCATTTAAAAGACCTCCGCTTGCAGCAGAGGTCTTTTTATGCTATGATTAAGCTATCTTGCAGATTTGCATCCCTTATACGGAAAAGAGGCTTTATTATGAACAGGCTTATCTCTCTTGCACTTGTTTTTTGTATGATTTTTGCCCTTTTTGCAGGCTGCGGCAAGCAGGAACCTGCCGAGCCGGGCACTTCCTCAGTTGGCAGCGGCAATACATCCCAAATAGGCAGTACCACTACCCCTTTAGCGCCCAACCCCACACCCGATACGCCCACACCGAGCGATCCCAACCCCGATGATGGGGGCAAGACCAACACCACACCTTCCGATCTGCCCGCCGAGCAGGGCGCAAGCTCAGGCGGCAGTTCGGTCACCACGCCTTCCGATGTTCCCACCGCACCCAACCCCACACCCGATACGCCCGCACCGAGCGATCCTCCCCCTGCAGAACCCACTCCCACCGAGTCGGAGGGCGGCTGCAAGCAGGGCATCAGCGACGAGATGGGCTGGGTCAGCCAATGGGCGGATATGCAGTTTACCGTGCCCACATCCTTTGAGATGGACACAAACTTCCCCGGCAACAGCACAGCAAACACCCGCAGCGAGATGCAGGCATACAGCACTACCGGCTCGGCAGAAGCCATCCAGATCTACATTATCGAGCCTGACGAGGCATTCAAAACTGCCGACGATTATCTGCAGAGCTACCGCGATAACGCAACGGGCAAGCTGACCGACACCGAGGATATGGTTATTGCGGGCAGGACCTTCCGCCACTTCCGCTCTGTGCCCGAAAACACCAATTTTGCAAGCTACGCATACGCCGCGACAAAAATCGACGACTACGTTCTTTATATCATTATTTCTTACCGCGATACCAAGACCGTCTCCCGGCTGTACAACTGTTTTTCCCGTATTTCCGACCGACTGAAAACCGAGGTTGAGATAAAATAATAATGATCGAGCCGGCGGCGTTGAGCCAGAATGGGGCAGATGCCCCGATAAGCGGATTTGCCGCCTGAAAAACGAATATACAGTACAAAAAATCGGTTGAGCGGATTTGCTCAACCGATTTTATTGTTTACGCCTTATTCTATTGTCTCGCCGCGCAGGGTGACCCGATTTTCGTCGGGGCAGCTGACGGTAAAACTGCGGGCTTTGCCCTCGCCGCAGTCAAGCAGCGCGCCGTTTTGCAGCGCCAGCACGTAGGGGTAGGCTCTGTGCCACAGCTCGGCACAGAGCGGCGGGCAAATGTCGCCGACGATATACTCCTCGCCCGCTTTGTGATGCTCAGAGCGGCAGCAGGCGGATATGACGGTTATTTTGACTTGTTTCATACTGTTGCCTCGGTTTTACAAAAGCGAGCGAAAGTCCGCCCGCTTTTGTTTTTTTCTTATTTCTTTCTCCAATACATGCTGAAGCAGGGGTTGCGGTTGCGGGTATCGTCCACGATGACCTCGGGGGTGCAATAGGTATAGGGATACTGCACTCTGACCTTGCCCTGTCTGCCTTCTTCTTCGTACTTGTCCTCTTTGTAGGAGGGGTCGAGGATGCACAGCTCCTCGCCGTCGTAGCCGATGGCCAGCACGTAGTGACCGCCGTGGCTGTAAACGCCGATATAATCGTCATGGTCGCCGCCTACGTTGATGATGACCTCGCCGCCCTCACGCAGGCACTTGAGAGCATCTTCGATCTCGTAGCTCTGGGAGAACTCAAGGCCGAACTTTTCGGCAAGAATGGGGCCCATGACCTTCTGGCTGGAGCCTGCGCCTTTATTGGCGCCGTTTTCCTCTGCCATTTTGACGCAGTCTTCAATGGGCAGGTTGTGCATGGTCAGATGGTCGACCATCATGCAGGAGCAGCACAGTCCGCAGCCGGATTTTCTGACGCTGGAGGTAACGGGGCCATCGGGCTGTTCGGTGCGGTGAACGTAGGGAATGTCGGGGTAATCGAGCTGGTTGAGATAAAGCATTTTTTAGTCCTTCCTTTCTTTTACCACGGTTATATAATCGGTTTTGTAATACTTGAATGCGGCAATTGCCTGCTCACTGAGCCGCTCACCGCATATTGCGATGGGCACGGCGGGCGGGCAGGAAACGGATGGCTGCGCCAGCACTCTGCCCAGACATTTGTCGGCCCTGACCGTCTCACAGGGGGCCAAAGACGCCTCCCTGATGCTCATAGCCCGCTCGCAGGGAGCAAGCTTGGGCGCATCGGCGGCGATGGGCAGCCGCTTGCGGATAAGGCGCAGGTTGGTAAACAGCGCGTCTATGCACTCCTCACCCAGCAGGGGCGACAGCATAAACACCACAAAATCATCGTCGCTTGCCTCGGCGTGGATGTTCTTGTTTTCCAGCATTTTTGCCAGCTCCTTGCCGCGGTAGCCGTAGGGCTTGGCGCTGATGGTCAGCTTGAGTTCCTCGTCACCGAAGAGGGTGTAGCCCATGCCGCGAAGGGCGCCTTTCAGCTCGCGCACAAGGGGCACAAAATCCCGCAGAGCGCGGGGGAAGGTGTCGCTGAGGTACTTGTTGCAGCAGTCCAGCGACTGCAGGATCAGATATGACGGACTGGTCGAGCCGTAGAGCGCAAGCACGCTCCTGACCGCATCGGAGATGCTCCTGTCAATATCCCTGCGCAGATGCAGATATGCGCCGCCGGTCAGCACGGGCAGAGTTTTGTGAGCCGAGTCGCAGCACATATCTGCGCCCAACTCGATAGGATGCCTGTGCAAAAATCTCAGGTACGCGCCGTGGGCGTTGTCCACCAGCAGCATAACGCCGCGGCTGCGGCAGACTGCCGAGATAGCGGCAATATCCACCGTGTTGCCCAGATAGTCGGGGGATGTCAGATACACGGCGCAGGGCAGAGTGTCGCTGTTGTCCAAAAACTCCGCCACGTCCTGAGCCGTCACGGGGCAGCTGAGATAGCTGTCCGAGTTTTTGGGATATATCCATGCCGCATCGGCGCCCGAGAGTGCGCAAGCGCTCATAAAGGCTCTGTGGGCGTTTCTGCCTGCGGCGATCAGGGGCGCTTTGCCCTCTCGCTGTGCCTGCATCAGGGCAAGATGCACCATTGCGCGGATGCACAGACTGCTGCCCTCGGTACTGTAATAGGTCAGCGCATCGAATATCTCGCCGGCAAGGCGCTCACTCTCGGCAATGATGCCGTCAGCCTCAAACAAACTGTCCGCACCCGAAATCTCGGTAATGTCCAGATGCTCAAAGCCCAGCATATCAAAGCCCTTGTGGCCGGGCATATGCAGGCGCATGGGTGCACTGTCCGAATATTTTTTTACAAAATCGCAGATGGGCGTGTTCATATCATTCACCCAACGCCTTGTGTACGGCAAGCGCCAGAGCGCATTCCATACGTTTGCGGAACAGCTTGCAGCCGTAGTCAAAAACACCGGTCACCGAGCCGGTGGAGTGGTATGCGTTGGCAGCGCAGCCGCCCGAACAATAGAGCCGTGCCCAGCAGTCGCAGCATTCGGGGTGGGCATAGACGTTGCAGGCGCGGAACTCATCCTGCACCTCTTTGTTGGTCACGCCGTTGTAAATATCGCCCAGTTTGAAGCGCTCCTCGCCCACAAACTGATGGCAGGGGTACAAATCGCCCCAGGGTGTGACCGCCATATACTCTGTGCCCGAGCCGCAGCCCGAAATACGCTTGTAGATGCAGGGGCCGCCGGTCAGGTCGATCATGTAGTGGTAGAAGGTAAAAGGCTTGCCCGCCTTTTCGCGCTCGTACATCAGCTCGGCAAGCTTCTCGTACTGCTCAAGCACGATGGGCAGATCCTCCTCGGTCAGCTCGCCCTGCTCGCCGTGGGCGCAGACCACAGGCTCCATGCTCAGCTCATTGAAGCCAAGCTCAAGCATGGTCTCGATATCCTTGAGAAAATCGGGGTTATTGTGTGTAAAAGTGCCGCGCATATAGTAGCCCTTGCCGCCGCGGGCTTCGACGAACTTCTGAAACTTGGGCACGATGGTGTCCCAGCTGCCCTTGCCTGCGTAGTCGACGCGGAAGCGGTCGTGGACGTCCTTGCGGCCGTCCAGAGAAAGCACCACGTTGGCGCACTCACGGTTGGCAAAATCTATAACGTCATCGTCAACAAGCAGGCCGTTGGTGGTCAGGGTGAAGCGGAAGTTCTTGCCCTTTTCCTTTTCCACGCTGCGTGCGTAGGCAACAAGCTGCTTGACTACCTCAAAGTTCATCAGCGGCTCACCGCCGAAAAAGTCTACCTCAAGATTGCGCCTCGTTCCCGAGTTCTCCATGAGGAAATCCAAAGCCCGTTTGCCGGTCTCAAAGCTCATAACCGCACGCTCGCCCTGATACTTGCCCTGGCTGGCAAAGCAGTAGGCGCAGTTGAGGTTGCAGGTGTGGGCAATGTGCAGGCAGAGAGCCTTGACCACGCCGGCGGTCTTGTCTTTCAGCTGACCCGCCATGTCGCGGAAGGTATCGGGAGCAAACAGCTTGCCCGAATCTTTGAGCCCCTGCACCTGAGCGTAGCACTCCTCAATGTCCGAGGGGGTAATGTCGGCGCGATTCGCGTATTTGTCGCCGACGGATGCCAGAATCTCCTCGCGGCTTGCGCTCTCAAACATGGCAATAATGTCGTATGCCACCTCGTCCACCGCGTGAACCGAGCCCGAGCATACGTCAAGCACAATATTAAGACCGAGTAATTTGAATTGATGAATCATATGTATAGCTCCTTAAAGGGTGATGAATTGCAGATTACATCTGCATGAATTGACAATAAATTGTCATGAATTGGCTACGCCATGAATTGCGGTTAACACCGCATGAAGGTGTCCGCTCCGCTGACCTATCAAATACGTCCGCTACGCGGACACAACTATTGAGGCTCCTTTGTGTAAAGGGAGCTGGCAGCCGAAGGCTGACTGAGGGATTGTCAACTCAAGCTTGCCGCGGGTACTACCCCTCCGGGTTGCTACGCAACCCACCTCCCCTGACAAGTGGAGGCA
>JAFYMQ010000199.1 GCA_017556565.1 Clostridia bacterium
CAGTCCCATGGGACCTCTTGCGTGGAGTTTCTGTGTGGATATGCCGATCTCCGCGCCGAATCCCATCTCCTCACCGTCTGTGAAACGGGTGGATGCATTGACGTATACCACAGCCGAGTCCACACCGGTGCAGAAGAGGACTGCTTCCCTCTCGTCCTCGGTTACGATGCAGTCGCTATGCTTGGTATGATGGCGGGAAATATGCTCTATTGCTTCTTCTGTACTGTCTACAACCTTTACAGCAAGAATGTAGTCGAGGAACTCTTTGCCAAAGTCGCTGTCCTGAGCCGCGGTGACATTCTGCAGTATTTCGCGGGCTTTGAGGTCGCATCTGAGCTCGACGTTCTTTTCGTTGAGCTTGGTCTGAGCCATGGGCAGGAACTCAAAAGCGACGTCCTTGTGTACCAGCAGGGTCTCGGCAGCATTGCACACGCTGGTGCGCTGGGTCTTGGCATTGAATATAATATTGACAGCCTTGTCAAGGTCGGCAGTGGGCGCAACATACACGTGGCACACGCCTGTGCCGGTCTCGATAACGGGTACGGATGCGTTCTCCACAACCGAGGATATAAGACCTGCGCCGCCGCGGGGAATGAGCACATCGATATAACCGCGCAGACGCATCATCTCACGTGCGGTCTCGCGGGAGGTATCATGGAGCAGCTGGATGCAGTCTTCGGGCAGGCCCACCGATGCAACGGCGCGGCGCATAACACTCTCGAGAGCAAGGTTGGAGTTGATAGTCTCTTTGCCGCCGCGGAGGAATGCTGCGCTGCCGGCTTTGAGGCAGAGTACGGCAGAGTCTACAGTGACATTGGGGCGTGCTTCATAGATGATGCCGATAACGCCCATAGGCACACGCACTTTGCATACGCCGAGGCCGTTGGGCAGGGTGTTTTCGCTGAGGATCTCCCCTACCGGGTCGGGCAGGGCGGCGACCTTGAGCACGGCTTTGGCTATGCTCTCCACACGCTGGGCAGTCAGGGTAAGTCTGTCCAGCATAGAGGGGTTCATGCCGCTTGCTTTGGCTGCAGATATATCCTCGGCATTGGCTGCCAGAATAGCGTCCATATTATCGGTCAGCGCCTGAGAAATAGCGGTCAGGGCGGCATTTTTCTGCTCGGTGGATGTTCTTGCAAGCACCTTTGCCGCCGCGGCGGCGCGGATGCCCATGGATTGAAGTTCGGTCATAGATTATACCTCCTTTGCGGGAAGAAATACCGTACCGACCTGCTTGCCGTCAAGCAGATCGTAAATCTTGTTCATGTCATGGCTGTTCATGATGCACATAGCGCAGCCTGCCTGAGTGGCTATCTTGGCAGCGGCTATCTTGGTAGCCATACCGCCTGTGCCTACCTTTGAGCCTGCGCCGCCCGCCATGCGCTCGATGCTCTCGTCGATCTTTTCGACCACGGGGATAAGCTTGGCGTTGGGATCTTCGTTGGGGTTTGCATCATACAGACCGTCAATATCGCTCATCAGTATCAGTCCGTCTGCTCCGGTCAAAGAAGCGACGATAGCCGACAGGGTATCGTTGTCGCCTATCTCTATCTCCTCGACAGAGACGGTGTCATTTTCGTTGACTATGGGGATAGCGCCCCACTGCTGAAGCTGGGAGAAGGTATTCTCTACGTTGTGCTTGCGCTTGGGATTTTCGATATCCTCGCGGGTAAGCAGAACCTGAGCGATCTTGTGGTTATATTCGGAGAAAAACTTGTCATACAGATACATCAGCTCGCTCTGACCTACCGCAGCCGCTGCCTGACGCTCGGCGGTGGTCTTGGGGTATACACGCAGGCCAAGCTTGGCTGTACCTACGGCGATAGCGCCCGAAGATACCAGCACGACCTTTTTGCCGCTGTTGTGAATATCCGAAAGCAGCTTGCACAGACTCTCTATGCGGCGCATATTGATAAGTCCTGTATCGTAAGTAAGTGAAGATGAGCCGATTTTGACGACTATTTGTTTGGCATTTTTGAATTGATCCATACTGCGCCTCCGCAAGTATAATAATAACAGCGTTATTGTATCATAACCTGCCACAAAAGTTCAAGCAGTTATTGAAAAAGCCGACTAATAATGATAGAATAGTATAGAATAATAAATATAATATATAAAGAGGTATAATTATGATCAACGGCAAACCTATAATCTGTGTCTCCAGCTCTTCCAACCACGTCCCCACCAAGGGTGAAGCAACCCGCGACCTGTGGCTCAACGACACCTATGCTGCCGCAGTTTCCAACGCAGGCGGTATCGTAGTTATCCCCGGCGAGCGCAATGCCGAGGACTATGCAGACTTCTGCGACGGTCTTATGCTGACAGGCGGCCCCGATATCGATCCCGAGGTATACGGCGAGACCAAGTTCAACGACACAGTAAAATGCGACCCCATCCGCACCGCATTTGAGATACCTCTTGCCAAGGCATTCATTGCACGCAAGAAGCCTATTTTTACCATCTGCCGCGGCTTCCAGCTGATAAACTGCATTCTGGGCGGTACTCTGTATCAGGACATCGTTGAGCAGCTGGGCTACGTACACATCCACGCCAACATCCTGCGCCACAACATCACCGCTGTAGAGGGCTCTATCATGTACAATCTGTTCGGCGAAGAGTTCAAGGTAAACAGCTACCACCATCAGGTCATCAAGGATCTGGGCGAAGGTCTCAAGGTCACTGCCCGTTCTGTTGAGGGACTTATCGAAGCATACGAGCACGAGAGCCTGCCTATATTCGGCGTGCAGTTCCATCCCGAGCGCCTGACCGACAGCTGGTATGACGGCAAGACTCAGGACTTTGCTCCTCTGTTTGAGCACTTTGTCAACATGGCAAAAAACGGAAAATAACCATCGGCTAATCTGCTAAAGGCATCTTAATATGATCAACGGAAAACCTCTGATTTGTATCACAGCCGATTCCAACAGCCGCGCTGCAGCACCCAATGCGCCCCGGGACTTGTGGCTGAATGATTTTTACTGTGAAGCCATACACAACGCAGGCGGCGTAGCCGTGATTACCGGTGAGCGCAACCCCGAGGAATATGCCGAGCTGTGCGACGGCGTCATTATGTCGGGCGGCCCTGATCTGGAGCCCGAATACTACGGCGAGACCGTACTCAACGACACTGTGCGCATCGACCCGCCCCGTACGGCATTCGAGCTGCCTCTTATGCAGGCATTTATTGAGCGCAAAAAGCCTATGTTCGGTATTTGCCGCGGTTTTCAGATGATAAACTACGCACTTGGCGGCACACTCTATCAGGATCTTGTCGAGCAGCTGGGCTACGTGCATTTTGCCGAGGGACTTTATCACGACGTTACCTGCACAAAAGACTCTGTGCTCTGCCGTCTGTTTGGCGAAAAGTTCAAGGTAAACAGCTATCACCATCAGGCGGTCAAAGACCCCGGCCGCGGTCTTATCGTAACTGCCCGCTCGGTTGAGGGCATCATTGAGGCATACGAGCACGAAAGCTTGCCTATTATCGGCACTCAGTTCCATCCCGAGCGTATGTCGGGTCGTTGGAGCGGAGACAAGACCCCGGATTTTGCACCGATTTTTGACCATTTTATCAACATGACCAAAAAATAACCGCCCCCGCTGCCCTACGAAAGGAGCATAACAATGAAGGCTTATGAGCGTTTGCTGCGCTACACATCTTTCAATACCATGTCCGACTCGTCAAGTTCAACCTGTCCCAGTACAAAGCCTCAGACCGAGTTTGCACATTTTCTTGCCGATGAGCTTTGCGCTCTGGGCGTAAAAGCATCGGTCGATGAGTACGGATACGTGTACGGTCACATCCCGTCCAATATCGAGCACAGCGCACCCAAGGTGGGCTTTATCGCACATCTGGACACCGCATCCGATGCACCCTCCGACAACGTCCGCCCCCGCATCATAAACGACTATGACGGACAGGTCATCACTCTGGATGACGGCCAGCTGCTGTCACCCGAGGAGTTCCCCGTACTCAAGGACTACGTCGGCTGCGATCTGATCGTCACCGACGGCAGGACTCTTCTGGGCGCCGATGACAAGGCAGGTATTGCCGAGATCGTGACAATGGCAGAGTATCTGACCTCCCACCCTGAGTTCAAGCACGGTGACATTGCCATAGCCTTTACACCCGATGAGGAGATCGGCAGGGGTACCAAGCATTTTGATCTGCAGGCATTCGGTGCGGATTTTGCCTATACCGTAGACGGCGGCGCATTCGGTCAGGTGGAGTATGAGAACTTTAATGCCGCCTCGGCGACAGTTTCCATAACCGGCCGCGCCATACATCCCGGCAGCGCCAAGGACAAGATGATCAACGCTATTTCTGTAGCCGTTGAGCTTGACGCCATGCTGCCCTATGACGCAAGACCTCAGAACACCGAGATGTATGAGGGATTCTATCATCCCACCTCCATTGTAGGCACTGTGGAAAGTGCCGCACTCAAATATATCCTCCGCGACCACGACGCCGAGGAGCTGGAAAAGAAAAAAGCTGCCGTTGTCCGCGCCGCTTCCCGCCTCAACGAAAAATACGGCGGTCAGATAGTATCGGTCAGGATCTCCGACGGATACCGCAACATGGCAGACATCGTATCACGCCGACCCGAAATACTGCAGCTTGCCCGCCGCGCCGTTGAGGCTGTTGGCGGAACACCCGTATCCGAGCCTATCCGCGGCGGCACCGACGGTGCTACGCTGTCATACATGGGTCTGCCCTGCCCCAATCTGGGCACAGGCAGCCACAATCACCACGGCAGGCTTGAGTTTGCCTGCGTGCAGGAGATGGACAAATGCTCGGCTATGCTGCTTGCCATAGCCGGTCTTGCTGCCGAACAAAACTCTTAAAAAACAAACTACAACACTACGGGAGGGGATAACTTGAAAACACCTAAAATATTCCTGAGCGCACTGCTCGTACTGTTTTGCATCTGGGGCATATGGAAGTTCTGGGGCGTTGCCAATCCGTTTATTGCCGCTATTATAGTCGCGTTTATACTGACACCCTTTGTTGATCTGATGGTCAACAAGCTCAAGTTTCCCCGTCTGATAGCGGTAATCGTGGCATTGGTGCTCGTAAGCGCGATTTTGATAGGCATCATAGCGGGTATTGCCTATTTTGCCATCAGTCAGCTCAACTCTCTGATGGGCGATATCGTCTCCTATGCATCAAACTACGACCAGTTTATCGATATGATACTGGATTATCTCTCACGTCTGCATGCACCCGAGTACGTGCTCACCTTTGCCGAAAATCTGCTTGAGCAGAGCGACACCTATATCACATCCGGTCTGCAGCGTGTTATCAGCAGCCTTGTATCCATTTCGCTGGGCGCGGTTGACATTGTTGTTATCATCATTCTCTCGGTATATTTTACCCTGGACGGAAGAACCATCATCGCATCTATCGAGCGTCTGCTGCCCGGCAGAGCCGCAAAGAGCTTTGACAAAGTTCTCGACGAGGTCGACACTCTCACCTGGAAGTACGTCCGCACACGTGTTATTCTGTCACTGGGTATGGGCATCGTCACCTATATCGGTCTGCTGGTCATGGGCATCAAGTATGCCCTGCTCTTTGCGCTGATATCCTTTGTGCTTGACTTTATCCCCTATTTTGGCTCCATGCTGGCAGGCGTGCTTGAGGTATTCTACGTACTGCTGACCGGATCGCTGGGTCTTGCCATAGCTGTTGCAATTTTCGTGCTTATCGTTCAGCAGCTGGAAGGCAACATTGCCGCACCCAAGGTTCAGGGCGATGCAACCGGCATACATCCCATAACCATTATGTTTGCACTGCTTGCATGCAACGTACTGTGGGGACCTTTCGGTATGCTGATCTCCACTCCTATCGCAATCATCGTAAAAGCTATATTGTCCGAAGTTCACAGTTATCTTGTGTCCGACGATGACGCCCCTGCAGGCAAGTCGGGACCCGGTATCAACACACCCCAAACAGTATGAGTGAAATATCCGCACAGAATATATGCCTGTCGTTTGGCGAAAACGAAATATTAAAAGACCTGTCATTTGAGGTATTTGCAGGCGAGCGTGTGGGTCTTGTAGGTCCCAACGGCTGCGGCAAATCCACCCTGCTCAAGCTTATCGCAGGTGAATTAAGCGCCGATGCAGGTTTTATTGCCATACCCTCAAACCGCACAGTCGGCATACTCAAGCAGCTGCCCGACTACCCTGCCGAGATAACCGTGCGGCAGGTACTGTGGAGCGCTTTTGAGCGGATCGAGCAGCTTGGTGAGACCCTGCGCCGTCTGGAAGCCGACATGGCAGAGGGCAAAGATATAGATATGCACGCCTACGGTCACAAGCAGACGGCTTTTGAGGCAATGGGCGGCTACGAGCTGGACGTGCGCTACAACATGATGACCAACGGTCTGCGTATCACTCCGGAGATGCAGGATCGGTCTTTTATGAGTCTGTCGGGCGGTGAAAAGACCCGAGTCAGCCTTGCAAGACTGATGCTGTCGGGTACCGATATACTGCTGCTGGACGAGCCTACCAACCATCTGGATATAGACTCTATCGAGTGGCTGGAAAACTGGCTTGTCACCTACAAGGGTGCTGTGCTGATAGTATCACACGACAGATATTTTCTTGACAAAGTCACCACACGCACACTTGAGCTCTACGACAAAGCCATAGTATCCTGGCCGGGCAACTATTCGTATTTTGCCGAGCGCAGAGACGAACTTGCCGCCCAGCTTGAGAGCGCAAAACGCCGTCAGGACAAAGAAATCGCCCGTCTCAGCGAGATAAGCGAGCGCATGAAGGGTTGGGGTATGGGCAACAAAAAGGTCATGAAAAAGGCCTTTGCCATCCAAAAGCGCGTTGAGCGTATGGAGCGCATCAAGACCCTCAAGCGCGAGCGCAAGATGTCGGGCAGATTCAGTGAGGCAGAGCGCTCGGGTGACGAGGTATTCAATATCGAGCATCTTACCGTGGGACATGCTCCCCGCAAGCTTATAGAGGATTTTTCGGCTATGGTGCTCAGAGGTGAGCGTATAGCCATCGTAGGCCCCAACGGCTGCGGCAAGACCACCCTGCTCGAGGTTATTATGCGTGAGCAGTCACCCATGGGCGGATACATATTTGACGGCACGGGAGTCAAAAAAGGCTACCTGCCTCAGGTAGTGTCATTTGCCAATCCCTACCGCAATATTCTTGATACCATGCTTTTTGAGACAGGCGCCAGCACCCAGCAGGCACGCGACAGACTTGCCGTGTACGATTTCAGAGGCGAAGAGGTATTCAAAGAAGTGTCCGTCCTCTCCGGCGGTGAAAAGACCCGTCTGCAGCTGTGTCTGTTCATGGGCAAGAGCGTCAATACCCTGTTCCTTGACGAGCCTACCAACCATCTGGACATTCTGTCCCGTCAGTGGGTAGAGGATGCCATAGACGAGTACTCGGAGACCTTGATTTTTGTCAGCCACGACAGATATTTTATCGATCGTTTTGCCACACGCATCTGGCTTGTTGAGGATGGGCATATAACCGATTTTGACGGTGGCTGGGAAGCTCTGCGTGAAATGCTGCGCCGCCGCGAAATTATGGAAAAGGCCGCAAAGCAGCAGCCCTCCCCCTCCGCAAAGCCAAAAGAAGATAAAAAACCGCAAAAATCCAACTCCCAAAAGGAGAAAAAACAGCTTGCAGCCAAGATTGCCGCCGCGGAAAAGCGGCTTGAGCAGATCGAGCGCGAGATGGAAGAATACGCCTCCGATTATGTCAAGCTTGGCGCTCTGTATGAGGAAAAAGAAGAGCTTGAGATGCAGCTGCTTGAGCTGTATGAGCTCAGCGAAAGCTGATTTCGTATTTGTTATACCAAAATCATTAAACCACCCGTCTTTTGGCAGAAAAAAGACGGGTGGTTTTTATTTTACAATTGTATTACAAATCATCCAAATCCCGTTCTGTCGGTAGACAATCCACTATGTATATGTTATAGTTATGATAGAATAACTATATAGTGTTATCTGTGAACTTTTGCATAGATTTATCAGGAGGCTCCCGTGAAAAAACAATTATTGCTTTTCCTGCCGATTATGATAATATGCAGCCTATCTCTGTTTATGGTTATTAACGCGCAGGGAGTTCCCACAGTGTCGGTCTCTGCATCCCAGACCACTTTGGAACAAAGCGACAAATCACAGGTTGTTGAGTTCACCGTTATGCTTTCCAACAAAAGTCCCGTTGCACGCGATATTGCGGGCGTGGATTTTACCCTTGTGTCCGACAGTCCCTATCTGCGGCTTGACGAAAAGCCGCTGGAGCTGACCGATGCTTTTGCTTATACCGCAGCATCAAACAGCACACCGGAAATAGGTACGTTGGAAAGCTATCTCTCTCAGGAACTCAGCACCTCTGCCGTCACTTATAAGGATGCCAAGTTTACCGCGCTGAAGATGAGTGGCACCTCCCCCGCCGCCGTACCCTACACCGAGTTTACGCTGATCAAGATCAAGGCTTTCCTGTCCCCCGATGCCCCCGCCGGCAAGTATACCGTCACAGCTGCAGATTTTACCGCAGCAGATGTTAACGGCGACGCCATCATTACCGACAGTTTTTCCTGCACAATTGAAGTTGTTGAGCCTATCGTTTCGGTTGGCGAGACATTTACCACCTATTACCTGACCCTGCAGGGCAATACCGTAGACGGTCAGGGCGGTGATATCGGCATCAACCTCAAGATGAAGCTTACCGATGAGCTGCTTGACGATACCGACGCTTACGTCAACGTTGAGTACAACAACACCACCTCTCAGGTACCCCTCAGCGAGCTGAACTATGACAGCGCATCCGATACCTATATACTGTCCACTCCCATCAAAGCCGCACACATGACCAAGCCGGTTACAGTTGCGGTATACAACGGCAAGGGCGAACACGGCGCAAGCCTGACCTATTCGATCAAAGGCTACTGCGATATGATACTTGAGCACTACGCCGACTACTACCCCACTCTGGTGCCCATGATCCACGCAATGCTCAACTACGGCGCCTCCGCACAGACCTATTTTGAGGTTGACACCGACATGCTGGCAAACAGCGGTCTCAGTCAGGAAGACGGCTGGGGTCAGATAGAAAGTGTCACATCTATCGACAATGTTGCTCCCACGGTATTCAACGGCAAGTATGAAGACGTCGGTTTTACAAACCACACCATCTCCCTGATACTCAATGCCGAAACCGTTATCGAGCACTATGTAACCCTCAACAAGAGCGAAAATATCGAGAACTATGAGTTCAAGGTAGACGGCAAACCTATATCCCCCGTACAGTACGGAGACAGATACAGACTGATCATTGACCGTATCCTGGCATCCAAGCTGCACAACGGCTATACACTGAGCGTAAAACGCATCAGCGACGGCTCTGTATATGAGGTAACCTACAGCGCCATGAACTATGTCGAAGCAGCCTACGGCATCTACAAAGATTATCCCCAGTATTCATCACTCTGCAATCTGCTCAAGAGCATATACCTGTATAACAACGCCGCAAGAACCTATTTTGGAAAGTGAGGATCCCACGATGAACAAGCAATACGAAACTCCCCGGGCCGAAATCATAGAGATCAAGGTAGAGGATATAATGAACGAGTCCAACAAGCTGCCCGAAATCCCCGTCGGCGGCCTGCAGTCCTACAAGTTTGACTGAGATAGTATAATAGTGAAAAATAAAGAAAGCAGGAGTTCAAAATGAACTCCTGCTTTTTGGTTGGTGTTGTTGTAGAATGAAAAAATATGACCAATACAAAGGCCGAGATCGCAGCGGATTTTACCGAGCTGATTTTTGCAGACGAAAATACCCTCCGCACATTTGTGGAGGCAAACTCCAAAACTCTCGATGGCAGAAATCTGTTGCAAAGACCGGCTGATGCTATCCGCAGAATTATCGCAAGCCTGAAAAAGACCGAGCTGTCCATAAACACAAAGGCTGTTTCGGAAATGAAGCTTGACTCTGTTATGGACAGACTTGAGTTGGCTGAAAAGCTGTTCCGTGATGCGCTGAAAGAAGGCGGACAGAACAGATGTGGTTTTTGCCGACACGAAGTATTCTATAAGCGAGACAACAGACGGAAGATTTGCGGCAGTTGTTGACAATGACATTCTTGCCAATATCGACACAAGCTCTTGGGACGATGTAAAAAAAGAGGCAGCCAAGCAAGCCGCTTCTGATGCACTCAAGCAATTCAGCGAAGGCATTGTTGTAGACGGAATCACTCGTAAGCTCAATCGTACTTCTCGAAGGGAATACACTCGCTCTAATTACACCGAGCGACTGTTCAAGAAAGCCCCGAAAGTGTTTGCAGATAAGATGAGGGCTGCTGAAGTTCCCGATGACATTGTTATTGCAGCTACGGATTGGAGTCGAGATGGTGGGCTGCCGCACCAGAGAGCAGACAATTTTGTTGACTTTGACCACGGCAAGACCCTGATCGTGTCCGGCGATGCAAAGTACAGCGCAGAAGTGGTAGTCGGTATTACCGATGCTGGCGAGGC
>JAFYMQ010000200.1 GCA_017556565.1 Clostridia bacterium
AAAGAGGCGGCTTTCTGCCTCGGCATCGGCGGGAGAAACTTCATTGAGCTCCGCTCTTATATCCTGAACAGTGACTTTGCCCGCTGCGGCGGACTCATCGGCGGGGATGCCCACAGCGTCAGCCACCATGGTCACGCCAAGCTTGGCAACCTCAAAGAACACAGGCTCCAGTCGGGGGCTCTTCTGCACCGCGGTGCACAGTTCGGTAATAAAGCCGGGGGTGGTGATGATCTGCTTGATATCGGCGTTTTCGTCAGCCAGTGCGGCAACAACGTCATATTCGATAAGTGCGGCGGCAACATCGGACACATCCTTAATATCGCCTGCGATGGTGGTGCTGTTTACGGTTGCAAAGGATGCCACCAGCTTGTCGAGTACGGGCGCAAACTCGCCCTCTGCCTGCACAGGCTCGATGCCCAGGAAGCTTTCGCCCTTTTCCCATGCTCCGGCAAGTCCGGACACGAACTCTGCGGCAAGATTTTTGAGCAGAGGATCGTTGCCGATATCGGCTGCCAGTCCTTCGATGGCTGCTATCTGCTCGTCGCCGTAATTGGCGGCTTCTTCGTCAACAAATGCATTGACATGGCCAAAAATGCTGAGCGCGGTACCTGTCAGACGGGAGATGGGGTAGCTTTCGCCGTCAAGTTTGACACTTGTCAGGACGTTGAATGCCAGCTTGCCGCCCAGAGTATAGGACAGCTTGACGTAGGGATCAGCCAGTATGGGCTTGATGTAGAGGTTATAGTTGTCCTCGCTGCCGTCAACAAAAACCGCCTCCAGAGTCTCGGGAGAGGTCTGCTCAAGCCCGGTCAGAGTGGTGTTTGCCATGCCCATGTAACCGATAAAGGGCAGCAGCAGGCAAAAAGCCACCGCGAGTCCGCCCAACACGCCTGCTGCAAGACCGATAAGACGGTTGTTGCGCTTGGCGACTTTGGCATCGGAGTCAGAGGTAAGCTCGGAAGCTTCGACGGTTACTGCTGTGGGAGCGGGTTCGGCTGCGCGCTTTTTGCCGCCGCGGATGATGGCGGTTACGATAGCGCGGACGATATCGGCAAAGACCACCACTATGCCAAAGATCACCGCAAAAACAAAGGGTGCTGCCAGCGCTGCGGGCGCGTTGTTGATAAAATCTCCCGCGGTGGGCATTGCCACCGTCAGGTCGGTGAGGATGGCGGCTTCTTCGCCGCTTTCGATCAGCTGGCGGATGACCTCGGCAGCGATTTCGGCGATGGTGTTTTTCGTTATCAGGGTGACGATAAGCGCAACTACGGCGCTTCCTGCGATGACTGCAAGGGAGGGATAAAATCTCTTGAAGCCTTTGCAGAGACCCACGATGGCGGTGATCAGGGTAATGACCAGCGCAAGAATAAGAATTACGGGAGGTAACATACACATATCCTCTCAAATCTGATTATTTGGCAGTTACAATCTACCAATTATATTATACACCCCAGTATGCCAAAATCAACCCCAAAAAACAAAACCTCCGCAAGCGCAAACTTGCAGAGGTGAAAAATCAGGCAAATATAATAAGCAGACCGGCCAGTATGCCCACGATAGCCGAGAATGCAGGCAGCTTGCTGCGGTACATCAGTATGGACTGGGGCAAAATCTCGCCGAACACCACGTACAGCATAGCGCCGCTGGCAAAGCCAAGGCTGACGGTCAGACCCAGCGGGCCGATCTCGCCCAGCAGATAGCCTAGAAGCGCACCCAGTATGGTGGGGATGCCCGATGCGGCGGTGATCAGCACGGCTTTGAGCTTGCTCATTCCTCCGGTGATCAGAGGTACCGAGACCGCCATACCCTCGGGGATGTTGTGCAGACCGATTATGACAGCCAGCACCAGCGCCGCAGAGCCGAGAGCGCCGTCGTTGCTGGCATAGGATGCGCCGATGGTCATACCCTCGGGCACGTTGTGCAGAGCAATGGCGCAAGCCATGACGATGCCCGCGATGAACAGGGACATTTTGTTATCGTTGCGGGAAAAATGATGCTCAAGATGGTCGCTGTGTATAAGCTCGTTGAGATCGTCGGCGGTTTTGGGGTGGTTTTCGTCTATATGGGGGATCTCGGCTGAGGTTTTGCGGTCGATGATATGGTTGAGCAGGAAGGTTACCGCCACGCCAAGAGCAACCGACAGTATAACGGCAAAAATACCCGTGCCCGTGTCGATAGCCTCGACTATCAGATCAAAGCACACAACACTGAGCATAACGCCGCCCGCAAAGCTGAGCAGCAGGCTTATCACCCGGTTGGAGTTTTTCTGGAGCATAGCGCCCACAAGTCCGCCCAGACCTGTGCCCGCAACGCCCGCAATGGCGGTGGCAAGTATCATTGTGCCTACAGCGTTCATATATATCTCCTGCCTTATTCTTTGTTGCTTATGAATAATACCACACCTGCCGCCCGGGGGCAATAGGTGAAGGATTATATTTTTTCGGCAAAATATACAAAAATATGCGCAAACCTTTGTGCAATATGCTGATTGTATATTTAGTAAAAAGATTGTATAATTACTTTTGTATGACTCCGTATACAATTATATAATTAGAGAGGAAAATCACCATGAAGAAAATCGCAAAGATCTTCGCCCTGGCAATGAGCGTTATGATGCTCTGTGCAGCATTCGCAGGCTGCGGCGACAAGGAAAACACCATCATCTACGGCACCAGCGCCGACTACGCACCCTATGAGTTCCACATCCTGCAGGACGGCAAGGACACCATCGTCGGCTACGACGTATCTCTTGCAAAGTTCATCGCAGAAGAAGCCAAGATGGAAATGGAAATCAAGGATATCGGCTTTGACTTCCTCATTCAGGAGCTGAAGAACGGCACCATCGATATGGTCATCGCTGCTATGGAAGAAGATGCCGAGCGTGCCAAGGAAGCTGACTTCTCCGATCCCTACTATCTGGACGAGCCTCCCATGATCCTTGTCCGCAAGGCTGACACCGCAAACTTCACCACCATCGCTGACTTCTCCGGCAAGACCGTAGGCGCACAGGCTGCTACCACCAAGGAAGACCTGGTAACCTCTGATATGGAAGGCGCAAAGCTGCTTTCTCTGACCACCGTTCCCGATCTGGTCAACAAC
>JAFYMQ010000201.1 GCA_017556565.1 Clostridia bacterium
AATGTAACCGACAATAAAGCGATTTTTGAAGTACACGATAACGGCTGCGGTATCGAGTCGACAAAACTGCCCAACATTTTCAGGGGTACAAACGTCTCCGAAAATCGCTCAGCCGACACAAAAAAGCGCAATGCCGGCATTGGTCTGTCTGTGTGTTCGACGATAATCAAGGCTCACGGCGGCGAGATTTATGCCAAGAACGCAGATGGCGCTGTATTCGGCTTTATACTGAACGTGGAGGAATAATATGAATAATAAATATAAAGTTCTTGTGGTAGAAGACGAGGTCAACATCATGAATCTTGTCTCTGCACTGTTGGAGACAAACGGTTATCAGGTCATAAGCGCCAAAACTTGTGCATCGGCAAAGGCGCTGTATGCATCCTATATACCCGATATAATCATTCTCGATCTCGGCCTGCCCGATGATGACGGCATGAACCTGCTCAAGGATATACGCCAGAACTCTCTTACCCCGGTCATTGTACTGTCTGCAAGATCGAGCGAAAAGGACAAGGTCGATGCTCTTGACCAGGGCGCAAACGACTATGTTACCAAGCCTTTTGGCTCGACAGAACTGCTTGCACGCGTCCGCTCTGTGCTGAGAAACAACAGACACAGCGCACAGGAAGGCAGACTGCCCGGCGGCAAGTTTGTGCTCAACGACCTGCTTATTGACTACGATGCACGCAGAGTTTTTATAAAAGACTGTGAGATCAAGCTTACCCAGACCGAATATAACATTGTTGCTCTGCTATCCGAATACAGCGGAAAAATGCTGACATATGCCGCTATAATAAAAGAAATCTGGGGTGCAAGTGACGATGGCAGCATCAAGAAACTTCAGGTAAATATGGCAAATATCCGCAAAAAGCTCGGTGCAAAACCCGGTGAGAACAACTATATCATAAACGAGCTTGGCGTAGGCTACAGAATGAACGACTGATTGTATAAAAAAACAGCAGACCGCAATACTGCGGTCTGTTATTTTTTATAATCCGTCAAACAGATTGAGCTGATTTGTCTTGGGTATACCGTTCAATGCGCCGCAGCTGTCCAGCGACTCGATGACGCTCTTGGAAACCTTGTCACATCTTGACGTAATATCCTCAGCAGACATAAACTTGCCGTTCTTGCGCTCCTCTACTATACTCTGTGCCGCAGCTTCGCCAAGACCGGGTATAGAAGTAAACGGCATACGTAATGCATTGCCCTCGATAAGAAAGTTTTTGACGTCCGATTTGTATATATCGACAGGCAGGAATGTAAAGCCGCGCTTGTAGAACTCATGGCAAATCTCAAGTGTTGACATAATATCATCCTCAAGCGACGAGCGTTTGCCCTGAGCCTTGAGATTGCGGTAGCGCTTGCAGACCTCGGCATCGCCGTCACCCATATAGGTACCGTCAAAGGCTTTGGATCTGATAGCAAAATATGCTCCGTAAAAATCAAGGGGTCTGTGCACCTTGAACCATGCTATTCTGAAAGCATTGGTAACATACGCAACCGCGTGTGCTCTGGGGAACATATACTTGATGGTCTTGCAGGATGTTATGTACCATTCGGGCACGCTGTGCTCCCTCATCAGTTCTTCCCACTCGGGTTTGAGGCCTTTACCCTTTCGTACGCTTTCGGATATGGTAAATGAGGTTTTGGGAGGCAGACCGCGCTGCATCAGATACAACGTAATATCGTCACGGACGCAGATAACGTCTTTCAGCGTACCGTCTCCCCGCTTGATGATATCAGCCGCATTATTAAGCCAAACGTCGGTACCGTGAGACAAACCCGATATACGAACAAGCTCGGCAAATGTATGGGGCTGTGTATCGGTAAGCATTCCGCGGACAAACTTGGTGCCAAACTCAGGTATAGCCGCAGCACCGGTCTGCTCAAGAATATCGTCGGTCTCAATGCCCAGCGCACCGATATCTGTAAAGATCGACATTGTTGCAGGATCGTCGAGGGGCACGGTCTGAGGATTGATACCGCTTGTGTCATAGAGCCTGCGTATCATTGTCGGATCGTCGTGTCCCAGCAGGTCAAGCTTAAGCAGGTTATCGTGTATGGAGTGGTAATCGAAATGGGTGGTTATTATATCCGAGTCAGACTTATCGGCAGGATGCTGAACGGGGCAGAAATCATAGATCTCCATATCGTGAGGAACTATGATAAGTCCGCCGGGATGCTGACCTGTTGTGCGCTTGACGCCGGTACAACCCTGCACAAGCTTGTTCATGGCAGCTTTGCCGGGTGCCATTCCCTCTTCTTCAACAAAGTGTCTGACGTAACCGAATGCCGTCTTGTCCTGAGTCTTGGCTATTGTGCCGGCTTTGAACACACGGTCAACACCGAACATACGGATGGTTTCGGCATGAATACGGGTCTGATATTCACTGGAGAAGTTGAGGTCTATATCAGGCGCCTTGTCGCACTCAAAGCCAAGGAATGTTGCAAACGGAATATTAAATCCGTCTTTGACCATCTTGGTGCCACACTTGGGACAATCGCTGTCAGGCATATCTATACCCGACTCATACAGTGCCTCATCGCCGAATACCGTAGTCTTGCACTTGGGACATCTGTAGTGAGGCGGCAGCGCATTAACCTCTGTGATACCCGACAAGAAAGCAACAAAGGACGAGCCAACCGAGCCACGGGAGCCGACAAGATATCCGTCCGAGTTGGACTTTGCCACAAGCTTCTGGGCTATCATGTACATAACGTCGTAACCCTGATTTATAATAGGACGCAACTCTGCCTCAAGTCGGTCGGAAATAAGCTGAGGTACGCCATCCTCCGCCTCATAAAGCTCTTTCAGCTTGGTGCGGGACAGATATTCGATATCACGTGCAGAGTTTTCAACCGCAGGAGGATATGTTCCGCCTCTGACAGGCTCAAGCACATCGCACATTTCGGCAATCTTGTTGGGATTTTCTACAACGACCTCAAAAGCCTTTTTGCTGCCCAGATATGCAAACTCCTCAAGCATCTGGTCGGTGGTCTTAAATGAGAAATCCTGCTCATCCGAGTTGATGTCAAAGCCTTTGCTCTTCATCAGGATGTCTCGGTATATCTTGTCGCTCTTTTCAATATAGTGGACGTCACCCGTTGCACAAACAGGCTTGCCGAGAGCTTCACCAAGCTTGATAACAGTCTTGTTAAAATCTTTGAGCTGATCGATAGTGGAAACAATGCCCTTGTTGAGCATGAATATATTGTTGGATATAGGCTGGATCTCAAGATAGTCATAGAATGATGCTATCTTGACAAGCTCGTTCCAGGGTCTGCCCTTTACGATAGCGTCAAAAAGCTCGCCCGCTTCACATGCAGAACCAAAAATAAAGTTCTCCCTGCAATTTTCAAGCTTGGACATAGGAATAATGGGAACGCCGCGCTTGAAATGCTTGAGATGCGCATCAGAAACAAGCTTGTAAAGCTGACGTACACCCTCTTGTTTTTTCACAAGAATAATAAAATGGTGGGTCTTGCCGTGTACGGAATTGTCTCCCGAGCGCAGAGAAATCAGCGCCTGATTGATCTCGTCAATACGTCTGACACCATGCTCCTGCTCAAGTCTGGATACAAATACTTTGAAAATCTCCGCTAGAACGTCGCAGTCGTCGGATGCGCGATGATGGTTGAACTTGAGACCCATAGCATCGGCTATGATGTTAAGCTTGTGCTTGCTGAGTTCGGGCATGAGTGCCCGTGCCATCTCTACAGTATCAATAGAGCAGAACTGCTTGTCGATATTAAGCTTTTTGCATGCGGCACTAAGGAAAGATATGTCAAAATCAGCATTGTGAGCGCACATGGGGCTGTCGGAGCAGAAATCCAAAAACTCGGGCAATACAACCTCAATACCTCTTGCTCCCGCGACCATCTCGTTGGTGATGCCGGTCAGCTTGGTTATCTCAAAAGGTACAAGCTCATTGGGCTTTACGTACTGATGATATCTGTCTGTTATCTCTCCGTTTACAAGCTTGGCAGCTGCTATCTCGATGATCTCACACTTTTTGGGATCAAGTCCGGTTGTCTCAAGGTCAAACACAATAATCTCATCATTGATAAGATTATCGCTTGTGCCTTTTACCGCCCTGCCCTTGGCTATATCATTGACGCAATATGCCTCAATACCGTAAATGACCTTGATCCCGTTCTTTTTGGCGGCGGAGGCAGCTTCGGGAAACGCCTGAACAACACCGTGGTCGGTAATTGCGATGGCGGGATGTCCCATTTTTGCCGCAAGCTTGATGATTGCACCGGGATCGCACAGAGCGTCCATATTGGACATATTGGTATGCAGGTGAAGCTCTACACGCTTCTTCTCCGCCGTATCCTTGCGTCCCGACTTTTGTATCTCAACAATAGCTGTAGGCGATACAACAACGTCACCCTCGTATTTGTTAAAAGATGCTATGCCCTGCACCATAAGATGCATGCCGGATTTTATAGCGCCCGAAAGCTGCTTGGCAACCTCGTTTTCAAACACCTTGGAGACTCTTAGAGCGCCTTTTTCGTCGGATATGTCAAAGCTGACAGCAGTTTTATTCTTACCAGGCAGCTGACGCTCTTCTTTGAAGAACATTGTACCTTCTACCGTGACTTTGCCCGAATCGGCAGCTATATCCTCAAGAGGAATAACAACACCATTCTGCACCTTGCCGAATATCAGGTTTCCCAGCTGATCGGCTGCCGATACACGCTTACCTTCCTGCTTCTGCATGGGCTCAAAGACAAGAGGCTTGTCCGAGTATTTGGGCGCTGCCGCAGCGGCGGCCTTTTCCTGCTCTGCAAGCTCTTTTAACAGTGCGCTGTATTGCTCGTCGCGCTTTCTTTTTTGCTCATTTTCCGATTCAATATCTGCTTTGCAATTGATAAAAACGCGATAGTTGTTGCCGATACACTCATGCACGCAACGCATGATCTCGTTTTTCATATCATTGAAGCGTATGTAGATTGCAGACGAGAATATGTCAATATTTACAGCATCGGCAGACACGTCAAGAGAAACAATATCATCACCAAAAGACAGAGATGGATAGCGCTTGCCAAGTTCGACTCTCAGCTTTTGACTATCGGATACAGTTTCGGTAAACTCGAACGCAATTTTATCCAAAGAATATGCTTTGCAGATTACGGATTTTGCAGCATCAAAACCACTGTCGGGCATTTGACCCGACAGTTTTATTGTAAATATATTATCCTTTACACCAACCGCCAATACAGGATATCCCATAATAGGATGATCTGTTTTGGCTTCCGAGAACAAGTCTCTTAAATTGGGTTTGGATTCGATCATACTTTTTCTCCAGTCATTTTCTCAATTTCTTCGATCAGTTTGTCCGCAAGCTCATTTTCGCTGACTTTGTACAGAATTTCGCCATGCTTGAATATGAGTCCCTCACCTTTTCCGCAGGCAATACCTATATCAGCCTCTCTCGCCTCACCCGGGCCGTTTACGGCGCAGCCCATAACAGCAACGTTCAGCTTAGCTTTTACCTTTGCAAGGCGCTTTTCAATTTCGGCCACCAGAGATATAAGGTCAACCTTTGTTCTGCCGCAGGTGGGACAGGATATTATATTAACTCCGCTTGTATGCAGGTCAAGAGCTTTAAGTATCTTTTTGGCTGCAATAACTTCTTTGAGCGGGTCATCGGTCAGGGATACACGCAGCGTATCACCGATTCCGTCTACAAGCAGCGCACCAAAAGCAGCGGCAGACTTAATAGTGCCCATCTCCGCGCCGCCAGCCTCGGTAACACCAAGATGGAGCGGAAAATCACACATCTCGCTGACGAGCCTATAGGTGCTTATGGTCTTGAATACATCGGAGGACTTGATAGATATACATATATCCTCAAATCCGCGGTCACACAAAAGACCCACACTCTTCATTGCGCTTTCGGCAAGAGCTTTTGGCGTGTTGCCGTACTTGTGGAGCAATTCTCTGTCAAGAGATCCGGAATTGACACCGACTCTTATGGGAATATTACGATCTTTGCATACTGCGATTACCTCACGCAGCTTATCGTCTCCACCGATATTGCCGGGATTGATGCGTATCTTGTCTGCGCCGTTTCCGGCAGCTTCTATAGCAAGACGATAATCAAAATGAATATCCGCAACAAGCGGGATTGTAATATTCTTTTTTATCTCCCTGATTGCTGCCGCCGCCTCAAAATCAGGTACGGCTACTCTGATAATATCGCAGCCTGCCTGGGCAAGGGTGTTGATCTGCTGACAGGTGGCTTTTACGTCAGCAGTATCAGTATTACACATTGACTGTACCAAAATCGGGGCACTTCCGCCCAAAATACGATTTCCGACTTTGATTTGTCTCGATTTTCTCATCTTATGATCCTCAATATATCGTTTACGGTAACAAATACAAACAATCCAAGTATAAGTGCAAGACCTACGATAGAGATATAGTTTTCATATTTGGGGTTGAGTTTTTTGCCTACGATAGCCTCAATCAGAATAAACAGCACCTTACCGCCATCAAGTGCAGGTATAGGCAGCATATTTACGACGGCAAGATTGATAGAAATAAACGCCAGGAAATACCACAGCTCCTCAGATGATTCTTTTGCGCGGGTGTTCATCTCACTGGCTATACCGACAGTGCCCATCATCTGATTGGCTTTTACCTGACCCGAGATAAGCATACCAAAGCTCTTGTACGCAGACTGGATAAAGGATGCCGCATTTTTGAACGCATACCCTATCCTGCCCCCAAAGTTCAGCTCCTCTGTTCCAAAGATGAAGCCATACTTATAGGAATTGTCCTCCTGAGAGAAAACTTTCTTTTCCAGTTCCAAATCATCAAGTTTTATACGTTTGCCGTCACGCTCAACAACAAAATCAAAAGGCTTCCCTTCTCCCAGCTGCAGCGCTGTGGTCAGGTCACCGTAAACAAAGGTTTTGAAACCGTTGACCTTTAGGATTTTGTCCCCGAGCATAAAGCCGCTTTCACCCTCATATTCAAAACCATCCATAAAGGCTGTTATCTCAGGTGAATATACCATATCAACCGGCAAAAACAGAATAAGAAGGATCAATATACCGCAAAGCAGGTTCATAAAAGATCCTGCAACGCATATAAGGAATCTGCTAAGTTTGCCGGCGTTTATAAAACTGTCACTATCATCCTGAGGCTCTGCATCAATAACGTCTGAAATATTGTCGCCAACAAGCAGCTGCTCTTCACCCGATTCGCCTTTCATCATTACGGCACCGCCGAGAGGAAGCAGACGAATGGCATAAAGAGTATCGCCAATTTGTTTTTTGAATATTGCAGGGCCAAAGCCTATTGTAAATTGCTCAACCTTTACACCGCAAAGCTTGGAAACGATAAAATGACCAAGCTCGTGAACAAATATGAGCAAACTAAACAAGATAATGACAAGGATAAGACTCATTAAATAACCACCTTACTGTATACAAAAGCACGTGCAGCTTTGTCGCTGCTATATATATCATCCAGAGACGGATGTTCAACAAACGGGACATTTTCAAGCGCCTGACGGGCAAAATCTGTAATATCGGTAAACCTGATCTTCTTGTTGAGGAAAAGTGCTACCGCGGCTTCGTTTGCACCGTTGACAATTGCTCCTGCATTGCCGCCCATCTCAAGAGCTTTTATGCACAGAGAGGGCGCTTTGAACACGTCATCTCTGGGCGGAAGGAAGGATATGGGCATAGTGCAGGGATCATAACGCTTGAAATCGGTCTTGTATCTGACCGGATAATCAAGAGCATACACGATAGGAAGACGCATATCGGGAGGAGATATC